>JABDKS010000574.1 GCA_013002105.1 Pirellulaceae bacterium
GCTCTGGACCATTCGGCGACCCTTCGCGATCGTTTCTCGCGACAACAAAGCGCCACTGAATGATGACGGAAGCTACGCCGAACTGGAACAAACCTTTCTACGCAACCGCGGAATCGAGTTATCGCCATGATCTTGATCGTCTCATCTGACCAAGATGCCCACGCACTGGTTGTCGCGAATGAATTGCGCCGCCGAGGTGAATCCGTTGTGATCGGAGATGTCACCGAGTTCAGCGCCGGCGCGATCCTCAACGCTTCATCGTCTACTGCGGAAAGATCGCAATGGATTCGCGCCGACGGTACGGCGATCGATTTCAGGGATGTCACTTGTGTCTGGTGTCGGCGATACTTTCCCGCCAATTTTGATCCCGCTTTGCGCGACGCCGCCGATCGGATGTTTGTGCAAAAGCAATGGTTAGAAGCACTCTGGGGCGTTGTGACTTCGTTGGACGCAACCCTGATCAGCGACCCATTTCGACAGAAAGCAGCAACCAAACCGCTTCAACTGTCTCTAGCCCGCCGCATTGGTCTACGCGTTCCTGAAACTTTGATCAGCAACGATCGCGAAACGGTGATTCAGTTTGTCGAGCGACACAAAGGATCGGTGATTCATAAAACGCTGGCTGTCTCCGATGAACAGTTTCTTTATACAAAACGTTGGGATGACAAAGATGCAACCCATTTGAATGAGTTGGAGCTGGCGCCGATGATTTTTCAATCGATGGTGACAGGCGCCAGGGAAGTCAGAATCACGATTGTTGGCGAACAATTCTTTACCGCAGAGTTCAAGCCGCAAGGTCACGTTGATGGGCGTTTGGACAACAACGCTCGCTACGTGCCGCATGAATTGCCTGAAGATGTGAAATCGCTTTTGCGAACGATGATGTGTGAACTTGGACTCAGCTACAGCACGGTCGATATGCGAATCGATGACCAAGGCAACTATGTCTTCTTGGATTTAAACCCCCAGGGACAGTATTTGTTTGTAGAAATTCGCACCGGCCAACCGATCACCGCTGCGATGGCAGATCTGCTTCAAGCAAGCCAATTCGATCGACCTTTTCACGGCTGGGAATCAACCAATGACCAGTTCGACCGACCCGTGACGACCAATACAGCGGGTGAGTAACCGACGATCCCACCGCATAGGAATCATGTCTAACTTGGTCAAGCAGCGGAATCAACCAACTCAACCCCCTTGACGAACAAATCTCGCAGTATTCCGATGGTAGGTAGGTGATTGAGTTGCTAATTAAAGTTCCCGTTGACGCGAAGATTGAGATCGACAACGGAAACACCACGCGGATGTGGCGGAATTGGCAGACGCGCTAGATTCAGGTTCTAGTGCCCGCAAGGGCGTGGAGGTTCAAGTCCTCTCATCCGCACTCAGGAATTGACGGGGTTTTTCGGCAAGCTGCCGGAAAGCTTTTCTACTGTGGATAAGTGGTTGCGGCAGCTCCCGATCGCGGCAGTTCCCGGTCGCGGCAGTTCTTGGTCGCGATTGAGTGCGTGTTCCCTCAATCGGTGGAGGGATTGTCAGGCTCGCGCAGCCCTGCGAGGCGCGACACGATCCGACCGAAAAACGATACGACCGAAAAAAATCTGATGGGTCACAGCACTGCCTGGCGTAGCGCCGGCGGTTTCGATTGCAGACTGCTGTAACATGTTTGGGCGCTGTAAAGGCAGCCGTTTGTGGCACCTCGCTCCCGCTGCGTATCAGGTGTTCGGATGGACGGACCAGCAGACTCATCCAACAATCGTCAATCCGCCGCAGGCGATGCTGCGGTCACATCAGCGCGATCCCGATGGCTGGCCTGGTGGGTGATAGCGCTGATGTTGATCGGTTTGCCTGCGATCGGATATAGCTTGCTGTACGTGGAAAGCGACACCACGGATATGAGCCAATGGTTGCCCGAGGGCCGCATCGAGCGGCAGCGTTACGATCGATTTGTCGAACAATTTGGTCCTGATGACTTCGTCGTCGTTTCTTGGTCGCAGTGTCAGAGAAACGATGCACGACTGGACCGCTTTGTCCGTTCCCTGCGAACGGCAAGCGAAGACGAACCGGACGGCGCGCAACTGATCAATCGTGTCATTAGCGGCCCCGAATTACTGGATCGACTAACGCAACAGCCCATCGCCCTGTCGCACCGGTCGGCGATGCGACGGCTGGCCGGAACGATGTTTGGCAGTGACCCGCCGATCACTTGCGCGCTGATCGAAGTCACGCCGCGGGGCAATCTGCATCCACACGCTGTCATCGATCAAATCAGGACGTCTGCGTCGTCGGTGGGAATCGGTGAGGACCAACTACGGTTGGGTGGTGGGATCTACGAAGCGGTTCACATTGACGAAGAAAGTTTGCGGTCCTTTCGAACTTACGTTGGTTGGTCGGGAGTGATCGCGATCGGTGTGGCAATTCTCAGTTTGCGTAGCATCGCGCTGACGCTCATCGTCGTCACGGCGGGAGGATATTGCGGTGGACTGAGCGTTGCACTGATCTTCTTTTCGGGGATGCGGTTCAACGCACTGATGTTGGTGTTGCCGATGTTGGTGTACGTGCTGGTGATCTCCAGTGCAGTCCACTTGGTGAATTATTACTTGGACGATGTGCGTGAACGTGGCACTCGCGGCGCCGCAGGTCGGGCACTAGCGGTGGGATGGTTGCCGTGCACTTTGGCGGCGGTAACCACGGCGATCGGGATGATGTCGTTGGCGGCTAGCCAGATTCAGCATGTGCGATCGTTTGGAATCTTTTCAGCCGTTTCGCTGATCTTATCACTGGTTGTCTTACTGGCCTTTGTGCCGGCGAGTTTGTCGTTTTTGCAATGGTCGAAAACAAACGGTCATTCACGGGCACGGCGACCACTGGTTTCGAATTCGACTATCGACAGATTCGGCAGTTTCGTGGTCCGCAAAAGTACGCTGGTGGCTGGAATTATGTTTGCAATTCTTGTCATGATTGGTTTTGGCCTCTCGTTTACGACGTCATCGGTCAAGATCGAACGGATGTTTGCGCCCGACGATCGATTGATCGACAATTACCATTGGCTGGAAGACAACATTGGACCGTTGGCGGCGGTGGAAACCATTGTTCGCATCGACGATACCAGTGAGATGACGATGTTGAAGCGACTGGAATTGCTCCGCGAATTGGGCAAAGCAATTGAGTCGGTTCCCGACGTAGGCACTGTGTTCTCGGCAGCGACGCTGACACCTCCAGCACCCCGTCGTGGTCTAGGCGGCGCCGCCCGCCGCGCGGTGTTGAACAAGAGATTGCAGAGCGCGACGCCAGAGTTGATCGATGACCGACTGTTGGCCGTCGAATCGGATGCTCAATATTGGCGGATCACCGCACGGATTACGGCGCTGGCGGAGATCAATCATACAGCGTTGATTGAATCGATCGATCAGCAGGTTCAAGCGGTGCTGGAGGACGACGGTCTGGATAGCGTGGGGGTGACCTACACCGGTACAATTCTGGTAATGAATCAGGCGAGACAGCAATTGCTGCGTGATTTGGTGATCACGTTTGCAGCGGCATTCGTGCTGATTTGTCCGCTGATGATGCTGATTCTGCGCAGCGTGGTTGCTGGATTGGTGAGCATGATTCCCAATCTTGTGCCTGCCGTGGTCGTGTTCGGAAGCATGGGTTGGTTGGGGATTCCGATCGAAATTGGAACAGTGTTGACGGCTTGTGTGGCGCTGGGGATTGCCGTCGACGATACGCTGCACTTTCTGACTTGGTACCAACGTTCGCGGCGTCTGGGCAAGGACCGTCACGAATCGATCTCGGTGGCCTATCGTCGATGCGCGGTGGCGATGATCCAGACGACGATGATTTGCGGACTAGGTTTGTTGGTATTTGCCGCGAGTCAATTTGTGCCAACTAGCCGGTTTGCCGTGCTGATGTTCGCACTGCTGACCGTGGCCCTGGTTGGTGATCTGGTGATGTTGCCGGCGTTGCTTGCGAGCCCGCTGGGGAAATTCTTTGATCGTCGCCGTCTCGCGTAGTCCGACGAGAATGCTGGGAAAATTGGATAGCCACTTGGTGGTTCACTTGGGACGTTGCCCACCACCAACGGCAGTGACTGACGATTTGCAGTGCGGATCGGATGCACGACCGGGAAAGAAAGTTATTTGTTCTCGGGCGCTGGTCTGGCGACATCGCCGGCCGCGCGAACGTAGGCGATCAAATCCAATATTTCGTCTTTCGTTAACGTGTTGATCAATCCATCTGGCATCTCTGAGACAGATGAGAGTTTTTGTTGGGTGATCGAATTCAGATTGACGGTTATCGAACGGGTCGCGAAGGGGTGGGTGCGAACGGTCAGCGTGTCGTTGTCGCTGGCAATCACGCGTCCGGTAATTACATTGCCATCGCTGGTTGCAATTTGCACGTTACGATACTGATCGGCAATTACTTTAGAGGGCGTAACGATCGCTTCCAACAAATACATTGCGGTGAAACGATTGCCCACACCGGTCAGATCGGGTCCCGTGTTACCGCCGACACCGCTGATACGATGGCATTGATTACATTGGGCCGCCCGATAGGCGCTCGCGCCTCGCTCCAGCGATCGTCCATGGTCGACGTCGCCGATCATCGGCCGCAGATCGTCTAGTTGCCAATTGTGGACGAACTTGCGACGCTCGGTTTCCTGCGCAATGGATGCGACTTCTTCGCGTCCACGGATCACATCGGCAACTGCTGTCCGTTCGGCCGGTGATAACGTCTTCACGGCGTCCGCCAAGGTTCTCTTAACGAACCCTTGAAAGCTTTGCCCACCCTGATACTTCGTGTGGGCCAGTCGCAACCAGGCAAAATAGTCTTTACGCGATTGCAGGTCCCAGCCGGTGCGTATGTTCCGGAGGATGAAGGCGTAATACATCTGGTCCTCCTGTGACTGTGAGGATGCCAAACGGTCCAATGCCGCATTGATGACCAGTGGTTCTTGTAAGTAAACCAACAGTTTGCACAGTTCGCGATTCACAGCAGGGCCACGCAAATTCAGCAGTGGCACAAGCTTGTCCCTGACCGATTGCTGTTGAGATTCACTGGCATCGCCAAGTCGAATGAATACTAATTCGTAGGCTCGCAGCGCCGCCAAGAGCTGTGAATCATCGAGTTGTTGCAGCGACAATGCATTGAGTTTCTGCACTAAATCGGGCCTCAGGGTCGCGTCACCGGATCGCGCCAAGGCAATGATTGCTTCGATGCTGGCGGTAGTGCGGTATTCGTCCAAACCAGCTTGTTTCCAACTGGACAATGGCTGTCGCTCCATTGAAACGCGAGCGGAATAGCGAATCAAGCGATCAGGATTATTCAAGTTTTCTATTGCCAACTGTCTGTCTTCGCGACTGATAACGCTGGATTCCAATTGTCGGCGTAGTTGTCGCGCAGCCAATGCACCCTTTGACGATTTTGTTGAGACGTCCGAATCGATTGCTGCGGTATATCGGATGCGATAGACACCTGATTGCGTGTTCCTGCCACCGATGACGAAATACAAGTTACCGTCGGAGTGCACGAGCAAATCCGTGACCGCCATTGGTTTGCCGGTCGCAAACGTCTCAAAGGTGGCCTGATAAGTCGATCCCGTCGGAGTCAAATGCACGGCCAGGATTCGCCCGTAGGCCCAATCGCCCATGAACATGGCGTGACGGTATCGGGCTGGGAATTCTGCCTGATTGGCCGCCGTGATGCCGGTTGGTGAACCGAACCCAACATTGACAACGGCGCCAACACTATCGGCATGATGTTCTGGCCACTTGCCCGACCCGTATCGCCAACCGTATTCACCGCCAGGAATCAGGTGTAGGATTCGACAGGGGCGATACCAAGCCGCGCCGACATCGAATTCCATATCCGAATCAAACGTAAGTAGTTCGCCATCGGCATTGAATGCCAAATCGTAAGCATTGCGCAGACCACCACAAACGAGCGTCCAATCCTTCCCATCTCGATCTGTTCTTACCACCCAACCGCCGGGCGCTACGATACCGGTGGCAATCCCCTGCGCATCGGGAATTCGGGGCAACAGTAGATCCTCGCCCCAATTCCGGTAGGGAGACGACGCGGCAACACCATTGGGAATTAGTGTGTGGTTTCCGCCGATGATGTACAGCATGCCATCGGGTCCTAGACAGACGCCATGTGGACCGTGGCCGCTACTGATCAGCATGTTTTGCATCCGCATGCGAACGGAGCGAAATTGGGTGGACGTGCTGGTCAGGTTAAATTTCTTTAGCAGCGTGACTTCGTCGTATTGATCATCACCGTTGCTGTCGCGAACGCGGTAGAACCCACTGCCCTGCGCCGCCGGCCCGCTGACGATGACATACAAGCTGTCGTAAGCACAAACCAATCCTTGAGCGTGTCCGATGTCGATATTCAATGATTCGACAGCACTGGGCATGCCGTCTTTGGAGAGGGTCAGTCGATAGAGACTGCCACGTTGGTCGCTGCAAATTAAACGACCTTGCGGATCCTCGGTCATGCAAACCCAGGAACCTTGTTGCTCCAAGGGAACGGAGTAAAGCAGTTCGACGACAAACCCATCAGGGACTTGAATCTGATCAGCGGGAGTCGCCGTATCGGCGCTGACAAAGGACGACAGGATCGCTGTCAACGCAAGCGTTACAGCAAGCACGCACGTCCAACCATATCGATCGTTTGGTTTACTCATCGCAGCACGTCCATTCAGAGATTTACATCGTCGATATATCTCGCCGCAACAATCTTCTCAGCATGGCAGGCACGGTCCACATTTGCAACAAAATACTTGTCGGCATCGACTATCATCAGTTAGATGATGCAGAATCAAGCAACCATGTCGACCATCGATGCGACCGACGTCAGCCGTCGGAAATGGGACGTCATTGTCGCGGGGGCGGGGCCGGCCGGATCGGTTGCGGCACGCCAACTTGCTCTGCGTGGCGTCGCTGTCCTGCTGGTGGACAAAGCAGAGTTCCCGCGACGCAAAGTTTGCGGTTGTTATTTGAGCGGATCCGCTCTGGCAACTTTACAGTCGATCGGGCTTGGCAATCTTTGTCACCAGTCAGGTGCGCCCTGTGTGACTCGCGTGCGAATAGGGACTCAAGGTCGCACGGTCTGTCTAACGCTGCCGGCGGGGGCGGCATTGTCGCGAGAAACGCTTGACACTGCACTGGCGAAATCGGCTGTCGACGCCGGGGCCGAGCTATTGTGTCACACAGCGGCAACAGTAGGCAGATTAACCTCAAGCGGGCGATCGTTTGATCTCAAGTGCGGTAACCAAAGCGTCGCAAGCAGCGCGAGGATGATTGTTGTCGCCGATGGGGTCGGCGGACAATCGCTGAAAGATTGTTCGGACGTCAGGTTCAAGGTGGCAACACGATCGCGCGTTGGAATCGCGGCGATGACTGACACTTTGCCCGATGGGTATGTGACCGGAACGATTCACATGGCAATTGGACGCGCCGGATACGTCGGGGCGTTGCAATTGGAAACGGGATCATTGGACGTTGCCGCCGCGTTGGACCCGACCGTGCTGAAGCATTTCAGTCCCGGCGAGCTGGCGCAAAAGATTGTCGATGAAAGTGGTCTGCCGCGATTAGACGGATTGGAGCAGGTGCGTTGGCGCGGAACACCACCGCTCACCCGCACGCCAACTCGTCCAGGGGCATCGCGATTGTTGCTGATTGGGGATGCCGCCGGCTACGTCGAACCGTTCACCGGCGAAGGCATGTCGTGGGCGATTGCCAGCGGTTGCGCCGTGGTCCCCTTCGTACTGGAAAGTCTTTCCAGTGGGTCGGATGATTTGGCCAAGTCTTGGGGAACGGAGCATCGACGACTGCTTGGATCGCGACAACGGCTTTGTCGGCTGTTGACGCGTGGACTGAGATCTCCTTTGTTGGCGGGGGTCAGCGTGCGAACTCTTGCGATGCTACCAAGTTTGGCAACACCCTTTATCAACAGATTGAATCGGCCGCCAAGCTTGGAGTCCGCATGATGCAACGCTTTGATCTGAAGGCAAACGAATGGCTTGACCAACCGGATCGCAAACGACAGTACAACGTGGCATTGTTTGATGAAGTCGCGCCCAAATACGACTTCGTCACCCAGGCTTTGTCACTGGGGCGTGATTCAACGTGGAAGCGAAAATTGATTGCGGCGCTTCCACCCGCTGATCGACCGCAATGCCTTGACTTAGCGTGTGGAACTGGCGACTTGTGTTTTGGGCTAGCAGATAAGTATCCAAATGGAAGCGTTGTCGGAGTCGACATTTGCGAAAGCATGCTGGACGTGGCTCGCAGCCGTTTCCAACGCGACAACCTTCAATTTCAGATTGGTGACATGAGTGCGATGACGATTCCAAGTCAGTCGATCGATATTGTCACCGGCAGCTATGCGCTGCGGAATGCTCCGACCATCGAAAGCGTACTGGACGAAATTACCCGCGTCTTGAAACCGGGCGCGACGGCCGCGTTCTTGGACTTCTCCAAGCCGCCCAATCAATTTGTTCAAACGACACAGCACAGCGTATTGTTAGCCTGGGGTGGGTTTTGGGGGTTGGCGTTACACGCAAATCCCGAAGTTTACGCCTATATTGCCCGATCGCTCCGTCAGTTTCCCGACCGGCAACAACTCCATAAACTGTTGACCGAGAGAGGTTTTGAGAGGATTGAGTCCGAGCGATTTTATTTTGGGTGGATCGAGTTACTAACATTTCATCAACCCGCAACGAAGTGACCTTGCAAGGCGAGTGTCGCAGGACTTTGCCGGCATTTACAGTAAGCACCTATGACGATTTGGCCAGACCTGTCGCAACGTTCGGACGAAGCGGAGTTAATGGATTCACCCCAGTGTGATCCACATCGCCTCACGCGTACGCTGCAGCAGTTTCGCTGGATCAATCGCTGGCTGACACCCTGTCATCGTTTGATTCGGCAACAGTTTCTTTCTGTGATGGCCCGAGACCGAAATCGTGTTTGGTCGCTGGTGGACGTGGGTGCCGGCGGTTGTGACCTGCTGATTTGGATTGCCCAGTGGTGTGCGAGCGCGGGAATCGAAGTCAAGCTAACATGCTTAGATTACGATCCTCGCGTGGTCGAATTTGCACAGCATCGTTGTCGAGCGTGGCCGAATATTGACGTAATCCAACGTGATGCAATCGATCTGATCGACCGTGATGCCAGTTGGGATTTCGTATTCGCTAACCATGTCTTGCATCACCTGTCCACCGATGCAGTGGTGTCGGTGGTGAAATCAGCTGACGCCGTGGCCAGAGAAGCGTTGGTGCTTTGCGACATTCACCGTACGCGGGGTACATGCCTCGCATACTCATTGCTTTGGCCGATGCGATTCACCAACAGTTTCTGCTGGCACGATGGGCGACTTTCGATTCGAAAAAGTTTTACCGTGCAAGAGTACCGTGAGTTGCTATGGGCAGCGGACCTGGCGGACAAAGCGTCGGTGCACCGGTGTTTTCCAGGTCATTTAGCACTCATTCGATCAGGTTGCTCCCGAAGTGCCTCTTCGTCCAAAGCGTCCTGCTGATCTAATCCCACCACCACGCGTCTTGGTTGGGTCGGTGAAGATTGTTGCGTGCAAGAGCCAGACTCGCATCGTCCTCGATCACTTCTAATGCTTTCTCCGCGACGATCGAGACGCCTCCGCCAGCGGGTACGAACAGTCGATGCTGCTTCCAAAAAGCGTTGACCACAGGTGGTGCGTTGATTGGTTTTGGAAGTGTATTGACCGAATAGAACGATTCATCCATCCAGTCACGGGCATCCCAATTGGTTCTTGCATACCAGTCGTGCTTGCGAAGGTAAGCTGCCACAATCAAGAAATCCGTCAGTTGTCGCAGTTGCGCGTACACGGCACTGGCATTGGCAATGTCGTCGTATTGCTGAGTAAAACTGGTGGCGTAGGCGCGTGCTGCCCGTGTTGGTTTTCGATCAGCATCGACGATGCTGCCGTCGGGCAGCATGTCTTTGTTCTCTGTTTGTAGTTGGACGCCCTGCCCTGTGATCTGCATCGCCAACCGATCCGGCGACGCACGCACGCTGTCATAGGAAGGCGTGAACCACCAACGCTGCAACGCGCCGTTCCTGGCGGTGGTCAGGGCGGCTGAAAAGGTTGTCATCCGAACCGGTGGTTGTTCGACACCCACGGCGATTCGCTTCATCCGATAGTCGGCCTCGATCATCACATGGGCGAAGTGCGTGTGGGGCGAAATTCCAAACACTTGGACTTGCGACATCCCCAAGCTTTCGTGCACGCCATCGGCAACCCACCGCGCAATTCGCTCACGTTCATGTTGGGAAACCACTTTCGGAATCTGTTTTTGAAACGCTTGTAATTTCTGCATGCCTTGGCGATTTGGGTTGATCGTGCAGCCGACGAACCCGCCGTTGTTGTGATTGGGTTGATAGGCGCGGAGGGCAACCATCAGATCGGCCAAGTGGAGCGTGGGTCGACCGGTATGAATCCCAACGGTCACACCGCCCAGGTTTTCGACCCATGGCTCCGCTGGCCCCAGGAGCACGATGTCGCCATCATCGGGGTAACAAAAGATCGACGTGATTCGCGTCAGTCCAGCCAGTTTTTGCATGACGACCGTGGGTTCGTTGCCATCGTCAACGAGATCACTCATGGCGCGTTGCAAGCGAACAACCGACACCTTCCTCTGTTTTGACGGCCGCGCAAGGTTACCGGGCAACACCTCGCCGGCGGCGGCCAGTCGATGGGCCATCAACTGACCTGTCAGATCGGTGTGCAAGGTTGCCTGCAATACGCCGTTGGCGTCAAAGGAAACGCCAAAAGTCGGCAACTGAACCGTCGTCGCGATCGGCTGCGCAAAATTGGCATTGTCTTGTGCAGAGACCATCGACGCCGCAACCGCGAGAGCAAAAACAGCAAATGCACGCATGGGAATCACTCAGGTGGAGATAGGAGTTACCGTCGTAAGCGACACTCTAG
>JABDKS010000964.1 GCA_013002105.1 Pirellulaceae bacterium
GTTCTGAAGAATCGTTTTGCACGGTTGGCGGACCGTGAGGTGATTCTGATCGAGCTTCTACCGCTGCATAAGACCTTTGGTTTTTTCGGCAGAGTAAGAGGCTATACGACCGCTGCCGTCGGATTCACGGACGAAACCTTTGCTCAGTGGGCCGAACTGTTTGGCGATGCCATCCAGGCGCCTCCTGGACCGAGCGACTATGCAAATCAAACGATTACAACGTCGCTGGATCCACAAAGTTGGGAATCATAGGCTAGGGGTGATTTGAAACCGACAGCCATCGGTTGATGGACTCCTGACAAAACAACCCACAACTGGTCGCGATACCAACGGTCTCCCACGGTTTTCGTGAAGTAGGATGCATCGACCGCTATCTCGAAGGAACTGGCGCAAGTCGCATCGGTCTGACGGACGGCAGGGAGAACGAAGCGTCCAACGGAATTTAAATTTGAATGCTTCCCCGCATGCGAATCGGGCCTGGTCGATGAGGAAGCGACGCCGAGATAACCCCGGTCCATCCTTTGATCGCGGGACATAACGAGACTTATGACGGCCTTGTCGTAAGTGCTTGGCACGCAAGGAACAATTGCGTCGCAGAACCGATGACCCTGCGGCGAAAAAGTTCAATCGCCGTCTTGTCACACCGACTTATTCAGAGCGTTCGCTTGCCGTGTTTTTAGTGAATCACAGCTAGCGCCGGCGGCGTCCGAGTCGTCACGATGGTCGGCAATGCACGGAGGTTTACCACGCTGGCCCAGATTGGGTGCAACATCTGGTGCAACGGTTCGAACTGCGGCACCGTCGGCCTTTGCGGTTTTTCTCGTTGGAGCGACGAAGTGCAACAAACGGGACGTCGCCGAACGATGAGTCACCAGCGGTCTATTTTGACATCGTAGAGGTCACCGATTCGAATTCTGTATCGTCCGCTAATTTTCGAACCCTGTAGAACGGACTTCAGTCCGTTGCTGATTTGCTCGGCTGGTTGCCGGGTTTTTCTTTTTCGCCGATCGGGACGCCGGCGTCAGCTGTGGCCCCGATCGGTGCGGGTTTCGTTGCACCCATCAATTGTTTTAATTCTTGGCCCAGCCGATCGAGATCTAGCACCGCCCGATCACAATCCTGCGACGCTTGCATCGCATCATTGGATGACTGTTCGACTCCGCCCATCGCTTGCTGAATCTGAGTCATCGCCGAAGCTTGCTGCGCGGTCGATGCAAGGATTCGTGATGCATTGGTCGCAGCGTCGTTAATAATCGCGGCTAAACGGTCGATCGTCGCAGCGGCGTCGTCGATCACGTCCGAAGCCACCGTGATCGCGCCATGACCGCGTTCAGCCGATTCGATACTCGTCTGAGTGGCATGGATGGTCTTGGTAAGAATTCGGTGAATCTCCTGTGCCGATTCCTTGGACTGCTGCGCCAACCGTTTGACCTCGGTCGCCACCACCGCGAACCCTCTGCCCGCCTCACCAGCTCGGGAGGCTTCCACGGCGGCATTGAGTGCGAGCACATTGGTTTGTTCGGCGATGTCATTGACGACGGCGATGATGCTACCAATCTCCTGGGCCCGCTGGGCAAGCGACAAGACATGCGTCACAGTTTCTTCGAATTGAGACTGCACACCGTGCATGGCCTCTTTGGCCTGTTCGATGCTTCCGCGACCCGTCTGGCCGATGCTGGCCGCTTCGCGGCTGGATTGTTCCACCTGACTGGCGTGCTGACTGGTCTGTTGCGCAGCGGCTGTGACTTCGGCGACCGTCGAACCAGTTTCGGTAACACCGACCAACTGATTTTGGATCGTGCGAACTTGCGTGGCAGCGACCGACTTTAGGTTTTGCGTGGCCGTTGCCAGAGTATCGACCGCTGTACGGATTCCTTGCAACAATTGTTCAACATTTTGTCGCGACCGCTGCTCCGATTCCAAGGACGATTTTAATTCCGTCGTCAACTGTTCGACCGACTCACGTTGACGGCGATCCATCATGGCTTGCTGCGTCAGACGATCATGCTGCTGAGCCAGTTGAGTCCTCATGGTGGCGAACGCCATCGCCAGATCGCCGACTTCGTCATTGGCAAACTGGAAAGCACGCGAATCGGATGACACTTCGCCGGTCGCCATTAGATTGGCCGAGCGGGTAAGTTCGCGAATAGGGCGGGCCACACGTCGCGCCACCACGTAGGCAAACACAAGTCCAATTAAGAGTGTCAATCCGCCCATCGCGACCAGCCAATTGGCCAGCCGTGTGATCGGCGCCAAGGCCTCGCGCGTATCAATCTTGGCAATCATTCCCCAATCGCGATATCCAAGCGGTGCCGACGCGACCAGCGTCTCAGACCCCCGATAGTCTTTGGCGGTAAAGAAATCGCGGGTCCCTTCGATCGCCTTTTTCATGGCCACATCGTTGGCCAGCCGGCCTTGCTGCAATTGTGAATCATGCCGTGGCGGAAACAAATACCCGAATTGACCCTGGGCGTCAGGGATCCCTACGAGTACTTCACCTGTTTTTCCGAGGCCTTGGTAATCCGACATGTACACGACCATGCGATCAATCTTGATCGCCACGATCGCGACTCCGAGGTGGGTTTGGTCCGATGCTGTTGCTGGTGCGGACACAGTACTGCGCCACTGCAAACCGTCAAAAAACGGCGGACTGAAATAGGCCTCTTCGCGTCCATTCTGAAAAGCGCCGGTGTCGGAAACATCACGATCGAGCATTGACGTGTCGGTGCTGGTTACGATGATTCCGTCTGGATCGGTGATCGATACCGTCAAGAATCCTTCGGTGCTGTCGAGCGCATCGAGCAATATTTTGCGGGTACCGGTCAACATCGCTTCTTGCTGGCTCGTTCCCGATTGGTAATCCGCCAGCAGTTGACGTAGACGGGTGCGACTGGCGACCAGTGCGACCCGTTCGTGTTGCTGGCTGACGTAAGCCAACAGCAGTTTTTGACGATCGTTGGCAATGACGCTGAGCCGCAGGTTGATCTGGTCGTTGATGATCTCGCGAGCGACATAAAAGGCGGCCGCCGTCAGAAAGACCGTGCTGAGAAGCAGCAGGAGCGACGCAAAAAGTGCCAACCGTGCTCGAATCGGCATGCGCATCGAGCCAGAATGAACTGACGGGTCTCGGTCATCCGGCGGCATCGACATAGTTCACATTGTAATCACGCACGTATCATTGCGTTGGCCGGACGATACCGCGTCTTGAACAGTCGTTGACCTGACCACCCTATGCTGTCACGAACCGTCGGGGCAGGGACGGTTTCCTCAACGTCTTCCCAATAGAACCTGAGCCGGCGACTATACCACCTCTTTTGAATCGGTTTCTCCCTGGGCAGATTGATCAGAATTGTTCCTAAGTCGAACCCGAGACCCTCGGTCACTAGTTGTTTTTTTGCAGCGGGTAGTGGTGCTAACGGGATCAGGTGCACTCGCTTGGTACGGGCTGGTCGATCATCCCCTCCTTTGCACCTTTCCAAGCCACTCAACAGCGATCGGTCCCGCCAAGTCACAATGATTGATTTTTAATCGCCGACACCTTGTCGACGGCTATATAAAATAAACCTCGGTCGCGTTGTTTTCGACCGATTTTCCTGGGTCGTTATACAGGTTCGTTGAGACATCGCTCCATGACCGAATCAAAAACATCACTGTCGACTGAACCGGCGAAGATCGATGTCCTGACAATCGGTGGCGTTGCTGTTGGTGTTTACTTTCTTTGCTCCTTTGTCCACGAGGCTGTTGGCCATGCCGGGACAGCAGCATTGCTGGGCGCTCAGGTCACAAAAATCACAACCGCTTATGTCACGCACCAGGGCGCGTCGGGCTCAGAGGCCAGGTTGATCGCTGCTGCGGGAATCGTTGCCAACTTGCTTGTTGGCGGTCTGGCATTCTTGGCACGACACAAATGGCAGCGTTGCGACAATGATGTGGCGCACTACTTTCTCTGGCTATTGGGTCACATGAATCTGTTTACCGCCGGGGGCTACCTGATGACCTTTGCTCTGATGAGAGTTGGGGATCTGAACATCGTCGTGCGTGGGCTTGCATACGAAATGGCAATTCGCATTACGATGCTTCTGGTTGGTCTCGTGATCACCGCATGGACGTTCGTTTATGCGGGAAGAACGCTCGTCGAATTCGCGGGACACAGTGGCGATCGGATACGCCGTGGCGTAGCGATGACCTTGACACCGTATCTGGTCGGCGGCAGCGCCAACGTCGGGGCATCCCTGCTTGGCATCGGCGAGGTACCGGTGGCGATCGTACTGATGTCTGCCGTCGGCGCGACGTTTGGCGGCATGTTCCCGCTTGTTTGGGTGCCGCTCATGATGCCAAAATCGAGTGACCACCTCCGGGTTCGCACACCTGGGCGAAGCATTTCCTGGCTGATCGCAGGTGCCGTTTTTCTGGTGCTGTACCTTTTTCTAGGCCACGGAATCAGCTTCGCAACCGCTTAGCGGATTTGAGCGTTTTCGATTTCATCCAGGGCGAGAGTCGCGGCGGCGATGCTCTCACCAGAAAGTTTCGCTCTCCAGGGTTCAGCGGATGCGTTGGCAGATCTCAGCACGCGCCAGTACAGCCAGACCGAGACAACGAAACCGATGATCCCGACGAGCAGTGAGACGATCAGCGAGTGCGGATGGAGCACGGCGTCGAAACCAACCGCAACGCAAACGGGAATCCACATCAACCACCACACAAACCCGATGATGACACCGGCACGCAGGTAGCCCGATCGCACGCTGTCCAGTTTGCTGCGGATGTCGACAATGGGTTTGGAGTAATCGATTCGTTTGATTCTCGTGCAGACCAGCAACGCTTGAGATATCACGATCACGCCATACACATGCAAAATGGCTCCGTTAACCACTCGATGCGGAACCTGCGTATTGCGTGCCCAGCATTGCACTCCGAGCACAATCAGAGCAATGCCGATGACCACCTGCAGTATCTGTCCGCGGAAGAGCGGCCGCAGTGAACTTTCTACGCGCTCCATTAGCTGACGTCGCGTCAACAACATCCGTGCGGCGAGCTCCTGCTGAGCCAGACTCGCGGTTGCGGTTGCCTCGTCGTCACGAGGTGTTGCATCACTTGCAACCGTCCGCGCGAGCGCCGGATTGCTGGTCGTCGTGATCGATTGCACGTCCGACTTAATCTGACTGGCCCGCTGATAGCGTCGCCGCGGTTCCTTTTCAAGAGTACGCAGTACGACTTCGTCAAGGCGGACGTCAATTTCGACTTTCTTTGACGGTGCTGCGAAACGTCCAATCGGCAGTTCGCCGGTCAGCATTTCGTAGAAAACCACACCAAGCGAATAGATGTCCGCACGGTGATCGACGCCGCGTGAACCTTCCAGTTGTTCAGGAGCCATGTACCGAGGTGTTCCCATGACCTGATGCGTCCCAGTGAGCATCTCCTGTTGGCTCTCGGTTCCCAATATTCGCGAGAGCCCGAAATCGGCGATCTTCACCGACCCGTCAATGGCAATCAGGATGTTCTCGGGTTTGATGTCGCGGTGGACAACGCCTTTGTCGTGTGCGTACTGCAGGGCATCGCAAAGGTGCGGCACAATGGCTAGCGAGTGTTCGGGCGATAACTGTCCTGCTTGAACAACCTCTCGAAGCGTTGAACCATCCACGAATTCCATCAGGAAGTAATAGGTGTCTGCTACCTTGCCGAATTCATAAACAGAAACGATGTTGGGGTGACTTAGTTTTGCCAGTGTGCGAGCTTCCCGTGTGAAGCGTAGTGCAAATTTGACATCGTGGCCAAACTCCTCGGGCAGAATTTTCAACGCGACAAGACGATCGAGCCCTGATTGGCGAGCCTTGTAAACGGCGCCCATGCCGCCTGCGCCGATCAGCTCGATAATTTCCAGCGACGGGAAAAGCTCAGCGAGACGGCCTACGGTCGGCGGTTCAAACCCGCCAGTGCGTTGGGTGCGTTTGTTTAGGCCGTCGTCCAGGGCGTCGTCCAGGGCGTCGTCCAGGGCGTCGTTGATCGCTTTTGATCCTGCTGGAAATCGGTCCAGGTATTCTTGCTTGGTCGGCGTTTCACCCCGCCGCCGCCGGTAATCGATGTCCAGAGCAATCAGTTCGGCAAACAGGACGTCTCGCTCAGTTGGTGAGACATCGGCCGAAAGCACCGATTCGATCGTCGGTGGCTCGTCGGTTTGCCACTTGCGTTCAAAATCAGCGCAGAGATCATCAATCCGCTCCAGGGCTGCAATCGGTAGTTTTTTGTGACGGATGTTCATGGAGTTCAACCAATTCCTGCTGACATTTTTCTCGAATCAGGTGCAGACGACGTTCGATTGTCCGCTCAGAGCAGCCAAAACGCTGTGCGAGTTCCGCGTTTGAATACCCTTCTAATTTGGCTACCGCTAAATCTCTGAGTTGCCCGACACCTAAATGAGAAAAAAGCTGTTCCACCGATTCCTGCATCATCAGCACCATTTCCGGGGACGGTTCGTCGCCGATGGCTTCAATGACCCTGCCATCGTCAAACGAGCCATCGTCACCAGTGTGGTCCAAAGAATGGAGTCTGACGTTGCCGCCACGTCGCTGTCGCAGGTCGTGTCTTCGTTTGTCGACCACTTTCCTGGCTGCCATTCGCAGTAACAACCGCCAAAGATCGTCTCGATCTGACAAGTCGGGAAACCGCCCGTTTTCTGCCGCGTTGTAGAAGCTGTCGAAGACACTCAGTACGATATCTTCCTCGTCCGAGACGGCTCGATTTTGCCCATACAACCGGCCCCGCACCGACCGCACAAGACGGTCGAAGTAATGTTGCCAAATGCGATTCGCGGCGGTCGAATCACCAGTCTTGACCAGATGAATCCAGTGGCTGACATTCGTGGATTTCGACATGCGGGAAGACCAACAGAAGCAAAATAGCTGAAAAGCAGAGGTGCGCAGACCTAAGTTTACCACATCCTGCACAGCCCTCGAATTCAGATGTCGCCCGGCCTTTGCAGTTGGTAGACGGATCCCAAAAACGCTTCGAACGGCGAGGCCCAATTGCTTTTCAATAGATCTCCATCATTGGGACGTTTTGCCTAGATCCCATGAATGGCACCTCGCCGAAACAATTTCTAACTGCGCCTTGTCGTACTGAACTGAAGAATTCAAACAGCTTGTTGCTTTGATCCGCGACGCTGCTTCGAGTCGGTGGCCAACGGTGAGGCTAAGCGAAAACCCAACGCCACTGGTTCATCCAACCCCATCATTCGCGACTTCAAAACCGACGATCTTCGAACCCGCAGTCAAACGGAAGTAGCGGAGCTTACGTCCACTTTCCATTGCCACGTTCGCGGTTCTCTACTTGGGTTCGCATCGTGTTCGAGGCCCCACTGACCGCGATTGACATACCTATCAGTCTGATATATCATGCAAGGATGTCGTCAAAAAAGAAAACACGTTTTGCGCTACTTGGGCTTCTGAGTTGGAAGCCGATGTCCGGCTACGACATGAAGAAGATTGTCGATGTCGGGCTATCACATTTTTGGAATGAGAACTATGGCCAGATCTACCCCACGCTCGATTCGTTAGTTAGGGATGGGCTGGCACGGAAATCCGAGGGTGGGGGCGACGGAAAGCGAAAACGGAATGTCTACACCATTACCAAGCGGGGCGTGGAAGCGTTTCGAGAGTGGCTCGCACTGCCCGCTGACCCGCCGATCGTGCGCAATGAATTACAG
>JABDKS010000998.1 GCA_013002105.1 Pirellulaceae bacterium
TTTGCCATCGTGATGTTCGCGTTGTGCATCGCTCAATCGGTCGATCACGGCCTGACAATCCGCCGGTCGTTTGGCAGGCGATCGACGCAGCATCTGATGGACCAGCGATACCAGGCTCGGTGGTAGATCGTCACGCAAGCTGGCAAGTGGAGTCGCGTCATCGGAAACGATCTTGTGCAATACCGCCAGCGTGTTTTCGGCATCAAATGGAGGCTTGGCCACGCAAAGAAAGTAGAGGACGCAGCCGAGGCTGAAGAGATCGCTGCGCTGGTCCACCGCCTCGCCACGTACCTGTTCGGGGCTCATGTAGTGCGGTGTTCCGGCGATGATTCCCGTTTGAGTCAACGTGACTGAATCAGCCGCCCGTGCCAAGCCAAAATCGGTGATCCAGACGCGATCGGTGTTTTGGCCGACCATCACATTGCCAGGTTTGATGTCACGATGGACCAGCCCCCGTCGGTGTGCAGCAGCCAAACCTTCGGACAATTGACCAGCGACTCGCAAAATCGTTGCCACGTCCAGTGGTGCGGTCGCTTTGACACAACGTTGCAGCGTCACGCCAGGGATGTAGCGCATGACCAGGTAAGGCAAAGTAGCATCGGACTGAACGTTGTAGATCGGAATCACATTTTCGTGTGCGACACTGGCGGCTGCTTGAGCCTCGCGGGCGAATCGTTGACGCGCGGGCATGGATCCGGCCCATTCGGGTGCGAGTATTTTCACGGCAACGCTGCGGTGAAGGTCGCTGTCATAGGCTCGTAGTACGACTCCCATGCCACCGCGTCCCAGAATCGTTTCAACGTCGTAACGTCCGATGCGGCCAAGCATTTCGGGATGATGGGGTTCATCCAAAAAACTCAGATCAATCGGTGGGTGAGGTTGCCAATCGTCGGCCGGCAGACCGGAATCCTGCTCACGAATCGTGAGCCATTGTTTGGCATCGTCCCACCAAGCATCGTCGCCACCGATGTCGGCGAGCGTCGCGCGACAGGTGACGCAGGTTTCGACGTGAGCGGCGATCGAGTCGGATTCGTCGCCCGGGTCGATGTCTTGCTGGACCAGTGTCCAAAGTAGGTCCGGATCGCACTTCATCGATCATCCTCCCCAATCGTATGACGCCATACTTCCACCGCCTTACGAATTCTTGCCATTACACGACTGCGGGCGACATAGATCATGCCCTCTCGCATATTCAGTTCTTTCGCGACGACGCTCGCTCGTTCACCGTCGACGCTGGTGCGATAAAAGGCCTGCCAGGTATCATCGTTGACTTGTTCCCGCACCTTATCGGCTGCCCACGCAAAAATTTGTCGTTTCTCATTCCAGTCCCAAACGCTTTCGCTGGCGGTTTCGGATGCGTGTTGATCAAGCCAGCGATGAACATTGCTATCCCCACTGCCCTTCTCTTGCCGTGATCGCTTTGAGAGATGATCCGCCAGCTTGTTGCGTGTGATCGTTGCCAACCAACCCCGAAAAGCGCCGTGACCTCGCGTCGAATCAAACTGGTCAATCGACTTTGCCACACCCAAAAGGGTTTCTTGAACAACCTCGCGTGCGTCGGCTTCTTGCAGACCCCAACGAGAGGCAAGTCGAATCAGCATTGGCTCATAAATCTGCAGAAACTCCGCCCACGCCAGATCGTCCCCTGGGTAGGATAATCGCAGAATCAAGCTCGGTCGTGTTTCGGGATTCAGCAACGTAGATAAGTCCTCCTTAGGCTATAATCCTATCCCAACGCGAAACCTTGCACGAAAAACGGAAAACTTTCCACCGCTCCGGTCATTCGGCGCCGCTGGGAAGCCTGATTTGCGTCGTGTGCCAGTGCATCGCGTCGTGTGCCAGTGCACCGTTTCTGGGATTTGAATGGTCGACTTTTGTGTCTGAACTGGGTGCGGAATTGAATACTGTCTTGCTGAGTCGATATCGGATCGTTATCTCTTTTTTTGCTTGGTTGTCGATTCTCCACGTTTTCGGCCAGACCTGTCACGCGAATGAATCGACGATAACAATCGCCGATGCTACCGAATCAAAAGATTGGACGACGGTTGCGAAGCTGATCAACGACGATGTCGACGTCAATGCGGCTCAAGCCGATGGCATGACAGCGTTGCACTGGGCGGTCTTTGCCGGTCACCGCGAGGTCGTGGCCCAACTGATCGACGCAAAGTGCGAAGTTGACACGCCGACTCGCTATGGAATTCGGCCACTAACGATCGCCTGTTCACTCGGTCATTCCCAACTCGTACATCAATTGCTGGCCGCTGGTGCCGACGCGAACAGCGAGCAACCCGGTGACGTGACGCCGCTGATGGTCGCCGCGCGATCGGGTGATGAACAATCGATTCGAGAGTTGCTGGAACATGGCGCAAAGATCAACGCCGTCGAGCGAAAAGGACAAACCGCACTGATGTGGGCTGCAGCCTATGGGAATGCGGATGCGGTTGGCGCGTTGATCGACGGTGGCGCGGATTTGAATCAATCGATTAAGTCCGGCTTCACTGCAATGACTTTCGCCGCCCGCGAAGGTCACATCGGAGTCGTCGATCGACTGATTGGGGCCGGCGTCGATGTCAGCGCAGCAATGAAGCCCGAAACGTCTGGTAATCGTGCACCGCGGAAGGGCACGTCGGCGCTGATCTTGGCGGTCGAAAGCGGCCATTTCGAGTTGGCGATGCGATTGATTGACTATGGAGCGGATCCCAATGATCAACGAAGTGGTTTTGCACCGCTGCATGTGGTGACTTGGGTCCGCAAACCCAATCGCGGCGAAGATCCCAGTGGTGATCCTTCGCCCCGTGGTTCGGGAAATCTGACGTCGATGCAATTCGTACGGGCGATCATAGCTGCCGGAGCCGACGTGAACTTAAAACTCAAGCGAGGCAAATCGGGAAAGGCATTCTTAAATCACACCGGCGCGACGCCGTTGTTGTTGGCGGGCAAGACGGCTGATTTGGAGTTGATCAAAGCGTTGGTCGAATTGGGCGGCGATCCACTGACTCCCAACGCCGACGGCTGCACACCCCTGATGGCCGCGGCTGGAATCGGTGTTCGAGCGGTCGGCGAAGAGGCGGGGACGGAGGACGAGGTGATCGAAGTGATCGAGTTTTTGATCGCACAGGGAGCCGATGTGAATACCGTTGATGCAAACAAAGAGACCGCCATGCACGGCGCCGCGTATCGGAATTTTCCGCGAGTGGTCAATTTCCTGGCCGCCAACGGCGCGGATCCCGACAAGTGGGATCATAAGAACGTCTCCGGCTGGACGCCCGTTATGATTGCCCAAGGCAAGCGACCGGGTAGCTTCAAACCGTCACCGCCAACCGTTGCGGCGTTACGCGCCGCCAAGTCCGTCTCGGCCGCCAAGTCATCGATCAAGTAGGACTAGTGATGAGAACCGTGACGTTCACCCATCTGTGCCGGTTACCACTGTGGTGGATTCCGCTGATTGTTCTCTGCCAGGTTTCGGTCGGAGCGACGGAGGAGGCGGACCTGTTCGCGAAAAATGCAAAGCCGACGCTGGTTTTGCAATCAGGTGCTGGCGAAGGACCCGCTTGGCATCCGCAACGAGGACTGTTTTTCAGCGGGCCAGACGGCATTACGTTGATGAACCCGTCGGGCGAGACACAATTGTTTTTGCCCGATGCTGGATCGAATGGTTTACTGTTGGATGCCAATGGCCATTTGTTGGTTTGCCAGCCAAAAAAGCGTCGCGTTAGCCGCATGAATTTGCAGACACGCGAGTTGACCGTTTTGACAGATCAATTCGAAGGGCAGGCCTATAACTCGCCGAACGATATCACGGTCGACTCCAAAGGCCGAATCTATTTTTCGGATCCCCGCTATGGTCCGCGGGACTCAATGGAAATCGCTGACGCGCAGGGCCGACCGGTCGAAGGTGTCTATCGAATCGATCTCGACGGCCATGTCGTTCGGATAATCACTCACGAAGTCGATCGACCCAACGGTGTTTTGGTGACACCGGATGATCAATCACTGTTTGTCGCCGACAATCACAACAACACGGTGGGCGGACCGCGAAAATTATGGCGATTTGCGCTCAATGACGACGGCAGCGTTGACGCTGCAAGTAAGCGTCTGATCTGCGATTGGAAAACCGGTCGTGGTCCCGATGGCATGGCGATAGATCAGCTCGGTCGGTTGTACGTTGCCGGAGGGTTGAATGAACCGCATTTACCTGACGAGACGGCCGACGAATTCAAAGCGGGTGTCTACGTGTTTTCGCCGCAGGGCGAACGGATCGGTTTTGTTTCCATCGGTCGTGACGAGGTCACCAATTGCGCATTTGGTGGGCCAGTCGGCAAGACGCTGTACATCACTGCGGGTGGAACGCTGTGGAGCATTTCCACGACCACCGCTGGCCAGACTCTGCGATCGAACTGAAACGGCAGTTCGCGGCTTCCAAGCCATCTTCAGTCATCGACTTGTCGCACGATCAATTTACCGTTCCGCACCGCAATGATCACGACTTCTTTTCCTTCGTTGATCAATTGACCATTATTGGCGATGGCGGAATGTTTCTGTTCACCCACGCAAACTTCACCGATCGGTCGTAGCGGCGAGAACGTGGTCGCCGTTCTGCCAACCAATTCGGTTCTCTTATCGACGATGTTGCTGCCGGCGGCGGTGGGTCCATCTGGACCCATGACCCATTCGTGACGCGCGGGAAAGCCGAGCACGAATTGTTGGATCACATACAAGATCGCAAAGCTAACGAATCCCGAGACCGGTAAATCGATCAAGAAACCCAGCATCACAATTGCCACGATCGTTGCGCCAAAAACCCACGTGGCAAGCTTGGCATACCAACAGATCGACAGAACCAGCGCAAAAACGATCGCCAACCGAATCGAAATTCGCACGATGGTTCCGTAGCTGCGCTGAACCAATCTTTGTTTTGAAAAGTAGATCCACAGGCTCGTCGCGATCAATACGGACAGATACGCGGCAAAAATGTATGCTGCGTCGCTGGTGAACTCGAATCGCGGGATGGACTCAAACATTTCGAATGGACGCGGCTATTTCACCCACGGTTCTCGTGCGTTGGCTTCGATTTCGGCATCTAACTGCGTCATGCGTTTGCGCAATGCGGCCACGAGTTCCGGATTTGCTTCGGCCAAATTGTTCTTCTCGCCGACGTCCGCCGACAAATCAAACAGCATGATCTCCGGTGCCTCCGGCTGTTGATTCGCGCGAGCGTTCGCATTGCGTCGTTGGGGCTTCACCTTTACCAGCAATTTCCACTTGCCTTGCCGAATGCCTTCTATTTGACCGCGCGAGGTGTAGTGGAGAAATTCCTCGCGAGCGGCGTCACCTTCCTGACCGTGTAACAGCCGGGACAAATCCATGCCATCAATTTTGTGATCTGTTGGTAACGGTGTCTCGGTCAACGCCGCGATCGTAGGCAGCATATCGATAGTGCCCATCAATTCGTTGCAAAGGGTTCCGGCGGGAATCCGACCGGGTCCCCACATCACGCAAGGCACGCGTTGTCCGCCTTCGAATGTCGTTCCTTTGCCCTCGCGCAGCGGGCCCGCCGACCCACCGTGGTTTTTGAACTGCAGCCAGGGGCCGTTGTCCGAGGTGTAGATGACGTACGTGTTATCGGCCAGATCCAATTCGCGAATCGTGTCCATCACACGACCGACTTCGGCATCGATATGTTCGATCACACAGGTGTAAGCGTTTTGAGGATCGGGATCATACGCATCTTCGGGCACATACAATGGAATGTGGGGCATGCTGTGCGGCAGATAAACAAAGAACGGTTCGTCTTTGTGTTGTTCAATGAAGTTGACAGCACGGTCGGTGTAACGGCGCGTGACGGTCCGTTGATCGACAGGGAGTTCGACGATTTTTTCGTTTTCGATCAACGGCGTATTCCAAAACGTGATCGCAGTTTCCTGGTTTTTCCATAGTTCGTCCGACGGCACACGCGGTTTGCCCTTGTTGTCGGGGTGATTCATGTCATTGGAATACGGAATTCCCAAATAGACATCGAATCCGTTTTGTCGCGGCAATGTTTCGGGGTGATGACCGAGATGCCATTTGCCAAAACAGGCCGTCGCGTAGCCTTGGGCTTTCAAGTGATCGGCGATCGTGTGTTCGTCAGGGTTCAAACCTTTGGTCGATGCGGGAAACAGGACGTGCTGATGCAACCCGACCCGTTTGGGGTAACACCCCGTCAGCAGGGCTGCACGCGACGGTGTGCAAACGGGCGACGCCACCATGAAATTCGTGAACCGTCGACCCTCGCTGGCCATCCGGTCGATGTTGGGCGTGTCAATCTTCTTGGATCCAAAGCAGCCTAAATCTCCGTAGCCCTGATCGTCAGCAAAGATGATTACAAAATTCGGTTTGGACTCGGCACCGTTGGCAATGTTCAGCCATCCCACAGCGATCCAACACAACACGACAGATATTCGTAACATCAAACAACTCTTATTGCTTTGGGGTGGGCGATCGAACAACAAAAACAATGGCGGGCAACGGAGTTAAAGCTCCACGCGGACCAATTTCATCAGTCGTCCCGAGACATTCCAGTCTTGCACGTACAGGTTACCATCGGCGTCCCAGTACGATCCGTGCGTACCGCTAAAAACACCTTCGATCCACTGATCTTGTGGAACGTTAAAGTTCCCGCGTTTCTTGGGGTCAGCATTGTGTCCCAATACTGCCATGATCGTATTGCTCTTGTCCAGGATCACGACGCGACCGTGCAAATCGGGCACCGAAACATAGTCACCTTGGATCGCGACCGACGTCGGCATGCCCAGTCCCGTGACAACTTCTTCGATAAAGTTGCCGTCCAAGTCGTAGTGTAGCAATCGACCTTTGGGCTTGTGGTTGCGGTCACAAATCAGCAGTCGCGGTGTTTCGTATCGTGTGTCCAGGGTCATCCCGTGGGCGGTGTTGAATTGTTTCATCCCGTTGCCTTTTTCGCCAAAGTGCATCAGGTACTTGCCGTTTTTGTCGAACTTGAAGATGTAATTGCTGGCGTAACCGTCGGCCAGAATAATGTCCCCATTGGGTGCGACGGTGATGGCGGTGGGGCTAAACTTTTTTAAGTTCAAACCGGACTCTTCGGGGAACGGCAATTTCAAAACGATCTCGCCACTGCTGGCGTCGAACTTGATGCCCTCGCCGTCTTTGTTGCGAGCGCCGTAGATAAATTCTCCGCCGTCTTCTTGTCGGATTTCCAAGTCATGGATATTGGAGTACTCGCTGCCCAAAAATGTGTGCATGACTTTGCCGTCGGGCGAGAAGACAAACACGCCCTGGTTGGTGCTGGTGTAGATATTTCCCGCTTGGTTGACGACAACGCCGCCGTGAGTCGGTCCCAGCGGCGAGTTGCCGTCGGGACGCAGTCCCCATCCGGGCACGGTTTCGAAGGTCATGATTCCACAACCCATCCGCACTCCGTTGGGCGTGTCCTGCGCCCAATTGGGCGACGACAACGTGAGTACCAGCACGGCGGCAAGACACAACGAAAGGGATTTCATCAGGCGACTCCAAGAGGGTGGTTAAATTCTGAGTGATGAAGATTCGCGGCAGCGAGGCGATCAAAATCTACCTTGACCAGCTTAGCGACCGGAAATGATGGCGTTTGTGCGGAGGTCGTCCTGCCACGGTTTGGGTTGAACCGAAACATCGCTGTCGTCGTCATAATGTTTGCGAAGTCGATCGAGTTCCGCTTTCATCTCCGCGATCTGATTGGCGTATTGGGGATTGTTGTATTGGTTGGTCAGTTCATCGGGATCATCCGCTAGATCGTAAAACTCCCATTCGTCGAACTGATAAAAACGCATCAGTTTGTACTGATGATTACGCACACCGTAGTGTCGTGGCACCATGTGGACGCTGGGGTATTCATAGTAGTGGTAATAGATACTGTTGCGCCAGTCGCCGGGCGTATTGCCTTGCAGCAGCGGTACCAGCGAGGCGCCCTGCATGTTGGCGGGTATGGGAGCACCGGCCATCTCCAAAAAGGTTTCGGCGTAGTCCAGGTTTTGAACGAGGTCATCGTTGTGCGACGCTGGATTGGTCACGCCGGGCCATTTGACGATCAGTGGCATCTTGAGCGATTCGTCGTACATCCATCGTTTGTCGTACCAACCATGGTCGCCGATATAGAAACCTTGGTCCGACGAGTAGATCACGACTGTATTGTCAGTCAGTCCCAATTCATCGATCGTTTGCATCAACGTGCCGACACTTTCATCGACTCCTTTGACGCAGCGCAAGTAGTTCTTTGCGTAGCGTTGGTATTTCCATCGCACTAGCGAATCGGCTGTCAGTTTTGCCTCGTGAAACGCTTTGTCACGCGGTTCGTAAGCGGCACGCCACTGTTTGACTTGTTGGTCACTCATTCGTTGCAGGTTTCGCCACGCGGACTTGTCGTACCGGCCAACCAGCGCGTTGCCGTCGAACTCGGGGACCAGATCGACGAACAAGTCGAAATTCAAATGCATGTGCCGATCGATTTCTAATTCTTGAAATCTTGCCGGCGGTGCGTTGTCGAGCCACTTGTCAAATAGCGTATTGGGTTCGGGCAAATCGATATCGGCGTAAAGATCCAAGTGCCGCATTGCGGGCATCCAGTTGCGGTGAGGTGCCTTGTGCTGCACCATCAACATGAATGGCTTGTCTCCCTGTCGTCCCTGCTTGAGCCATTGGACGGCCAAGTCTGTCACCACATCGGTGCAGTGGCCTTCGATTCGTTTTCGGCCTTCCGGGGTGATCATGTCGGGGTTGTAGTAGAGCCCTTGGCCAGGCAAGACTTTCCAATCATCAAAACCTTGCGGTTCGCCTTTCAGATGGGACTTGCCATACATCGCGGTCGTGTAGCCCGCTTTTTGCAACAACTTGGGAAATGTCTGTTGGTTCCAGTCGAACGAGTTGCCATTGTTCATGAATCCGTTTTTGTGACTGTGCAGCCCGGTTTGAATCACAGCTCGACTGGGACCACAAATCGAGTTTGTGCAAAAGCTGTTCTTAAAGACGACGCCCTGCGATGCCAGCTTGTCGATGTTGGGTGTCGGATTCACACTTTTTAGCCAGCCATCGTACGCGCCGATCGCATGGGGCGCGTGATCATCACTGAATATGAACAGGATGTTAGGCCGATCAGCGGCCAGGGTCGCCGGGCAAAGTACAAGAATCAACGCGGCAGCGAGTAACCAGACAGGGCGCAATACGTAGGAGCGAATCAGTGGCATGGCGATAGATCTTGGTGAATGTGATTTTCAGAACGCATCATCGTAAGTCGAAGCGGTGTCCATCACAACGCGCAGGCGACCAATTTTGGTTTCACTCAATTAGAGAGGCCAATGATGTCGGGCCAGCGGTCGTTAGGCAAACGGCTGGTGTAACGAGCTACTGCGAAAACGACGTGGGCTCCCTGACTCGAATCACGAAGAGTTCTCGCGGAGCATCGCCTGGGATGGTTTCTGGTACTCTGCGCTGGGCAACGCCTAACACGACCCACCGATTGATCGGCGAGGTCAGTTTTGTGGCAAAATGAATCAGGCCAGATTCTTTGTCGTCGGACAAGTACTCGGCATCGACTTCGATTTCCAGCGAGATCTGGTTGTCGGTCGTCTGCAGGAGCATTTGAGTCGAAAAATTTCCGTTGATCGCAGATCCCGAAGCGGTCGCTTTACTCTGTCCGCTTACTGTGACCTGTAACTCGCTGATCACTGAAAGCGGTCGAAATCCGCGCGACGTCAATTGTTCGGCAAACGCTTTATCGAGTTTTGACGCGTTAGGGGTTTCCGCTTCGCTTAACCACAGCAGTTGGACGGCAACTTCTTTGGGTGCAGCGGGTCTTTGTTGTTGCTGTTGTGTTTGTTGTTCAATGATACGAATCAGGTTTTGAACCGACTCGACGGCTTCTTTCTGCCCTTTGAGAATCAAGACGCCGTCGGGTCCAGCGGCGATGTCGACCGAGTCGATTTTCAACGCACGGAGAACCTGAACGATGTCTTGCGACTTTTCACTTGCGTCGGGTAATACGGCGACCGCGTTGCGAGGAATCTCGGCGACGTCCATCGACTTGATTAATTCAAGTACTTCGTCGACGGTATCCTTTGTGCCTCGCAGCACCAGCGCATTGGTTCTCTGGTCGGCAACAAGTGTTAGCTCGGATTGTTTTGCCATCAGCGCGAGAATTGCTTCTCTGGTGGCGTTGGCTTCGGCGTATTTCAGGTAAACCATCGACCGGATCGGTTGTTCGTCCGCTTGGGCCTGCTTGTTTGCGACTGCGTCTGGATCCGGCTGCGCGTGGGCTTGTTGGACGAAAAGAGGTGCAATGATCGCAGTGATCAAAAGCAGAAACGTTGCGCGGGGTTGCCAAGTGTTGGGATGGAACATTCGCTTTGCCCTTGAACAAGAAAGCAACAAATGGATTGGAGATGCAGACTCTGTAAGATCAATTGAGTCGGTAAGGTATGATAACCCTGGGCGCACCCCAACGGAGGTTGTCAACGCTCGGGCTGCGACTCCTTTGGGTACTTGGCTTTGTTGACCGCGGACATCACACCACAGGATGAATTGCTGATAAAGATGTGTCCCCTCTCGGGTGGGTCGGTCATTATCAATTGTCAACGTGTGTGGATTTTTGCCAATGCAGGAGGGCATTCGGCAGTGGGCCCGTCATCTGTTCGGCAAAAATACGTTGTCCGAGCGGTTTAGGTTGTTACCGTGTGTGGCAGCAAGAGCGGCGGTATGTGGACAACGAGAATCGAGACTATCGAACTGAATCTTTCCGGCATTGGTTGCTGTTTGTTCATTCGACTTTCTACCCACTTCCCATGCAGGCGGGCGGGCTCTTTGTTACCACCGCGGGCACGGTGGGGCACACACGACGAACATGGAAGTTCATCCTGAGAAGGGGATCGTTTTGATTTGGATGGTTCAACACGGCGGCTTTCCAGGCAACGGCGCTCAAGCACAAGGTGTGTTTAAGAA
>JABDKS010001002.1 GCA_013002105.1 Pirellulaceae bacterium
GGTACATCGACCCCCAAACGAAGCATTTCAAATACGCATCGGCGGGGCATCGCGGCTGGCACTTTTCGCCCGCAAACGGGTTTATCGAACTTGCCAGCACCGGCATGGTTTTGGGTGCGGACGAAGATGCCAAGTGGGATCTGGCGGAATCGCCCCAGCTACAAAACGGCGATTTTCTGATGATCATGACCGATGGAATCTCTGAAGCCACGTCCGCGTCGGGCGAAGAATTTGGGATCGACCGGATGCACGATTTCGTCCGTCAGCACGCTGACATTTCCGCGTCCGAATTGGTGGACCAACTCTACGATCACATCAAGATCTTTACCAAAGGGACGATGCAGCAAGACGATATCACCATGGTGATTGTCAAAGTCACCGAATGAACCTCGTGGCTTGACCGGGCTTGCGATTACAATGGATCCTAAGTAACTGGACGCCATCGCTGCATTCGTGGTTTGGAATCGATCCACCATCGCAAATGGTCGCGTTGTCGTAGATCTCCTTCCCACCTATTGACGGCGCAAACGTTGCCCAGTGGGATCCCGCCCTACCAATCGGGGCGACAAGTTTTCGTTGGGTGATCTGATAGATTGGGTGTACTTGCACACACCCCCAACTGCCAACAACGACGATCGCGGCATGGATCGAAAGCGCGCGACACGGCGCCACGGCTTCACAACGCTTGCAAGTGATGCACGATCGGAAAGGTCATGAAAGAGTCGCTCCGGTATATCGTCCCGATCTTGGTGTTCGTCGCGCTGATCTTGTCGGTCGGAACGACTGGATATTTGATCATTGAAGACGACATTTCGGTCAGCGACGCGTTCTATATGGCGGTCACGGCTATTACGCCGACACAGTTTGACGAAGTCCACGAGCTTTCCGTTGGTGGTCGGTATTTTACGGTCCTGCTGGTGTTTTGTGGGTTCGGTGCGGTCGTGGCATTTGCGACGCAGTTTGCCAGGCTGATCATCCAAAGCGAACTCGAGGGTGTTGGCGTTATCACACGAAAGCAAATGAGACGGAGGATTCAACGAATGAAGAACCATTACATCGTTTGCGGATACGGCGAGATTGGTGAAGCCATTTGCAGTGAACTGCATGACCAACGACTTTCGTTTGTCTTAATCGCCGACGACGAGCCGTCCGTGGCCGCCGTTACGCGCGAAGGATACGCGTTGGTCCGAGGTAATCCGACGGCGGATGTGTCGCTAAAGGAAGCCGGCATCGAATCGGCCGCCGGTGTCATCGCAGTCTTGTCTGACGATGCCGACAATCTGTTTATCTCGTTGGCCGCGCGCGAGTTGAACCCCAAAATCCTGATCATCGCGCATGGGAAAGATTCCAGTGTCGAGGATCGCATTCTGCGCGCAGGCGCTGATATCGTGGTTTCACCGATGAAACTGGGTGGGCGACAAATTGCGGGTCTGATCAAACAGCAAGCCGGCACCAGATCGACGACCGACGACCCGGATTCTCCGTCCAGCGTCCTGGGAGTTCGATTGGCGATGCACCATCATCTGGAGGACGAGAGCACGACGGTCAAAGACTTGCTGTCGGAAATTGGGGCGATCAGCGCCGTTGGCGTCCAGCAGGCCGATGGAACCTTTGTCGCCAGTCCAAACGGTGACGTTGGCGTTCATCGCGACGACATGGTGGTTTTCGCCATGCGGACAGATGATGACACCGAGTCGATTCATCCGCCTCCAAGTGGCAAAACAATTCTTCTCGCCGACGATCACCGCGCGCTACGATTGCTCTTCACACGCAAATTGGCTTCGGCCGGGCACGACGTTATCCAAGCCGCCAATGGAAATGAAGCGATTCAAAAAGCGAAAGCCAATTCTCCCTGTTTGATCATTTTGGACATCAATATGCCTCAGAAAAACGGATACGAAGTCTGCAAGGCATTACGAAAACTGGATCAGTTTGCCGATGTCCCAATCATCCTTTATTCCGGCGAGAGCACCGACCAGTTTGTGCAGCGCGGGCGGGAAGCTGGAGCCGATCGCTGCATCCGCAAAACGAGCAAGAGTTCCGACTTGTTGACCGTGATCGACCAGGCTTTCTCGGGACGACAAATCATCGATCCTCCATCGAGTGCCAATGAGCGAAACGAACGCGAATCGCATCCTACCGATGCGAGAAATGACTCGGCGGGCGAAGCAGCATTTAACATGGATACGGCGATGGAGAATGTCGGCGGCGATTCGCAATTGGCCGAAGAACTTTTCGACGCCGTGTTCGAAGAAACACCTCGCCTGATGCAACAGATTCACGACGGGTACGCACGGAGCGATTTCGACACCGTTCGGATTTCCGCACACACGCTGAAAAGTTCGGTTGCAATTTTGGGGGCCGATGCGACTGCGAATGCCGCCAATGAATTAGAAGACGCGGCGCACGGTGATGATCACGAGGCGATCCAGCACAGAATCAACGAACTGCAGCAGAACGTCGATCGATTTCTATCCGCAATCGAATCTCGTTGCAGCACCCAAGCCGGGTGACAGTGCCACAGCTCGTAGGCCAGGACCTGTCCTGGCGAATCGATGGAGCGCGTAGCCCAAGCTCGTAGGCCAGGACCTGTCCTGGCGAATCGATGGAGCGCGTAGCCCAAGATCGTAGGCCAGGACCTGTCCTGGCGAATCGATGGAGCGTGTAGGCCAGGACCTGTACTTGTCTTTACCCACAAGTCTGCTTTTGCAATCAACACTTTACCCTCCCGCGCGTATGACTTTCCAT
>JABDKS010001043.1 GCA_013002105.1 Pirellulaceae bacterium
GCATTCGGCGAATACGCTCTTCGTGCAAGTCCAGCAACGATGCGGTCAGTCGGCGGGCCAAATCACGCGCGGCCGGATCGGGTAGGGCCTCGATCTGCTGCACCAACGTTTCGACCCGGCCCATTCGCTCTTGGAATTGAGTATCATTCGCGCTGGTCATCATTTCTCCTCAAACTTTGCTGGCCGAGCCGCGCCGAACATCGGTGTGTGGCGTTCTTGAATCTCTTTACCGGGGCCCAAATACATGTGCACCCCGCATGGCAAGCAGGGGTCGAAACTCCGCACCGTCCGCATGATGTCGATCCCCTTAAAATTCTCCTCGGTATTCTCTTCAAAGATCGGCGTATTCTGTACGGCATCTTCGTAGGGTCCGGCGACGCCATTGGAATCGCGCGGACTCGCATTCCAACACGTGGGCGGATAAGGATGATAATTTGCGATCTTTCCTTCGCGAATCACAACATGGTGTGAAAGCACGCCGCGAACGGCTTCATGAAAGCCACACCCCAAACCCTCATCAGGAACTTCGACATCGACGGAAGTTTGTAACCGACCTGCGTAAACTTCCTTCAACCCCTGCTCCGCAAAATACAACGCAGCAGCCGCAGCGTAAGCTTGAAAATAGGTTCGCGCGCGGTTTCGTTCGATAGTGTTGCTCCATTTCGGAATCTTCCATTCGAATTCCACGTCTGGCATGCTGCGCGTTTGCGGTAGATAGATCTTGACGCTGCTACCGGTCGCTTTGACAAAGCCAAAGTCGACGGTTCCGGCCAATGCGGTGACCCAGAGCCGCGCCAGCGGACCGCCACCGGTATCGAGTGCCAACTGGTCGCCGGAATTGGGGTCATTCCATCGCGGTGCCATCACCCAGGAGTACCGGTCGGAAAAATCGCGTTTGGCAGGTCGCGGCGTGGTGGTTTGATTCCACGGATGCTGTTGGTCGATCACGTTACCTAACGGATCGTTCTTGACAAAAGTTTCGCCATCCTGCCAATCGTCGTAGAAAGATCTTCCACGATCAATCCGCAGCCCAAGGTTGATGTCCATCAAATCCGTCGTGATCAGTTTTCCATCGACGACCACACCCGGCGTGACATACATCTCGCGTCCCCATTGGGACATCGTCTCGTATCGGTAATCGCAAACTTCGGGATTATTGAACGAACCCCAGCAACCAAGCATGATGCGTCGATTCCCAACCTCCTCGTAACCTGGCAGGGCGTCATAAAAGAAATCGAATAGATCGTCATGCAACGGCACCACCCGCTTCATAAACTCGACGTATTTCATCAGCCGCACGGTATAGTCGGTGAACAGCTGCACGTTGGGGACGGTGCCAACGCCGCCAGGCACCAGCGTCGACGGGTGGACATGTCGACCTTCCATCAGGCAAAACATTTCACGCGACAATCGGCTCATCTCCAGAGCCTCCAGATAGAATGCACCCTCGAATGGGTTGAGTGCACGCATGATGTCGGCAATGGTTTTTAATCCGTGAACCTTTGCATGCGGAGCCGGCGTGCGTTCCGCTTTGTCCAGCACACTCGGGTTGGTTTCGCGGACCATTCGCTCGCAGTAATCCACGCCAACCAAGTTGTCTTGATAAAGATTGTGGTCGAACATGTACTCGGCCGCTTCGCCCAAGTTGATGATCCATTCGGCTAAGTGCGGTGGACGTGCGGCGAAGGCCATGTTCTGTGCATAGCACGCGCAAGTGGCGTGGTTGTCGCCGCAGATTCCGCAGATACGGCTAGTAATAAAATGCGCGTCGCGCGGATTCTTTCCTTTCATAAATACGCTGTAGCCACGAAAGATCGACGACGTACTGTGACACTCGACGACCTGCTGGTTTGCAAAATCAATTTTGGTATAGATCCCCAAACTGCCAACGATCCGAGTGATCGGATCCCACGACATTTCGACGATTCGAGGTTCTTTGGACTGTGACGTCATGAATAAATCCTGAGTGTTAACCTTCGATGATTACTCGTCGCCCGCGGCATCCTGCGCCGCATCGCGGGGACCGTCAGCCACCGAATTCGCATTTGGGTCGGGACTGTATCCTGTGGTCAATTCCGGGCGCGGGTGTCGCCACTCGGGTTCACGATTGACCGATGCTCGTGTGAAACCGCGTAATGCTCTGACAGTCTTGCCGTACATCACAACGGCGCTGGTCGACAAAATTGCGCCCGGTGGTTCCTCCATGAACGGCATGAACTTGTCTGGAAATCCCGGCATCGTGCATCCGATACAAATCCCGCCCACATTGGGACAGCCGCCGATACCGTTCATCCAACCGCGTTTGCCAACGTTGCACTGGACGACCGGCCCCCAACATCCAAGTTTGACGATGCAATTGTGTTCGCCATAGTGTTCGGCAAAATCAGCTTGCTCGTAGTATCCGCCACGATCGCATCCTTCGTGGACGGTGGCCGAAAAGAGCCAACGAGGACGCAGCATTTCATCCAAAGGAATCATCGGGGCGTGGCCGGCCGCTTGATTCAACAGGTACAAAATGACCTCCATGAAATTGTCCGGCTGAACCGGACAACCTGGAACGCACACGATCGGTAGATCCGACTTTGACTTCCACTGCCAACCCAAGTAGTCGGGTAATCCCATGCATCCGGTTGGGTTCCCCTGCATCGCGTGGATGCCTCCATACGTCGCACAGGTGCCTGCGGCAACGATGCCCCAAGCGTGCGGAGCCAAGCGATCGATCCACTGGCACGTTGTGATTGGCTGTCCCGTGCTCGCATCCGTTCCCATTGCCGCCCAGTATCCATCACCGTTGATCTTTTCATTTGGGATCGAACCTTCGACAACCAACAGAAACGGATTCCCTTTTCCCTGAGTCGCGTCATGAAACCGTTTCAGAAAATCGTCGCCGGTGGCGTAGTCCAGCACGGGATGGTGCAAGTTGACTTTTGGCAAGCCGGGAATCGCGCCAAGCAACACATCTTCTAGGCTCGGTTGGGTGGCGGCCGTGATCGAAACCGAGTCGCCATCACAGCTCAGACCAGCGGTGATCCACAAAACGTCGATTTCTGCAACCGCCGGATCGACCTTCGTTTTTCGTCCATAGGGAGCCCCAGTTTCCATGACAACGCATCCTTTCTTGCAATCGCGACCCTAGTGAAACAGCGGAACGGCACGACATGAGAATATGCACGATACCAGATTCAACACGGGGATACAGAAGTCTCGTTCCAGACCGTCGTTTCGCCGCTTCTCTCGGGTGGTAAGGGAAACAAGCGGACCGTCGTCTTTGGAGTTGGATTGATCAAATCAATCGTACTTTCACCCACAATGTACGCAGCAGCGCTCGAGGAGAATTCGGATGCGGTTGTCGTCGGCGCCGACACTTTCATCGGCGTGAACAGCGCGAACGATCCCGTCTCTGGGCAAAGCGTGGTGGATCCACGTTAACGACCCTACACGAGTGGAGCGACGTGGCGGAAATAGCCACTGGATCCTTGCCCGACACGGCTCAAATTCCGATGGCTAATGGATCTCCGCCCAGAACTCAGCGTTTCTTTGCTGCAAATACTCGATCCACGCATCCATTTGATCACCCGATTTTGCCGAAACACTCAGGATCTGCATGCCTGGACGCACCGATTGGATGTTGCTCTGGGCAGCCTGAGCATCGAATTCGACGGCGTCGGCGAGGTCCATCTTGGTGATCACCGCGATATCCGCTGTGTTAAAAATCGTGGGATACTTCAGCGGTTTGTCTTCACCCTCGGTTGTCGAAAACAGCACTAACCGCAGGTTTTCGCCCAGGTCATAGGTGGCCGGGCAGACCAAATTTCCGACATTTTCAATGAAGAGATAATCTAGCTCGGCCAGATCCCATTGCTCCAGGGCCGACTCAATCATTTCGGCTTCCAGGTGGCAAACCGTTCCGGTGGTGATCTGACGAACCGGAACGTTGGCTCGTTCCAATCGAGCCGCATCATTCTCCGTGGCTAAATCGCCGACGAGGGCAGCGACGCGCAGACCTTGTTGGCGCATCATTGCCAAGGTGTGTTCCAGAAACATCGTCTTGCCCGAACCTGGACTGGACACCAGCGAGACGACGAACACATTGTTTTCAGCGAATCGATCGCGCAATCGACGCGCTGCGACATCGTTCTCTTTCAGAATCTTCGTCCGCACTTGGACAAGCCGCGTCTGGTTGATCATTGCGTCTGTTCCTCTGGTTCCAGTTCCATTGCCACAACCTCTAATTCGCACCCTTGCGTGATCTTGGGCGACAAGGTTCCACACACGTCGCAACAGAGGCACTGGATCGAATCGGTTAACTGCTCGCATTCACACTGGACGCAATGAACCATCACGGGAACGTCCTCGATCACCAGTTCAGCGTCGGCCAAGACAGTTTCTTGCCGAGCCATTTGAAATGCCGACTGTAACGCTTCGACCACGACACCCGACATTCGCCCAACCTTGACATGCACCGCCAAGATACCCGCATCATCGCGAGCACGCGACTCTTCGCATGCGATATCGATAATGCTTAATGCAATGGACAGTTCGTGCATCGTTTCTGACTCGGCCTCGTTAAGTAATCTGTCCAACACTCGCGTTTGCCAGGCGGGCGAACGCCTAACGTACATTTCGACCACGGGTATGCTGAGTCGTCCACGCGTGCATCATCAACAGATGCGCGGCAATTGCTCACCGGCAAGCATCGTCACCACACGTTGACCACCAATCAAACTACGCATGACGACCATCCCGGCATGGTCATCAACCACTTTGCCGATCACCACCGCATCACGCCCGAGCGGATGATCACGCATCGTCGCAAGCAAACGTTCCGAATCAGACTGGGGAACCACGACGACTAGCTTCCCTTCGTTGGCCACATACATCGGGTCCAAGCCCAGCATTTCACAGGCCGACCGAACCTCGCAGCGGACAGGTAGCGTCGCTTCGTCCAATTCGATCCCCACACCCGAGGCTGTCGCCAACTCGTTCAGCGTGCTGGAGATACCACCGCGCGTCGGATCACGCATCAAACGAATCGATGGGCACGCGTTGAGCATCGTTCGGGTCAAATCGTTCAACGGCGCCGTATCACTCTCCAGTTCAGTCTCGAACTGAATCCCCTCGCGTGTCGACATGATCGTGATGCCATGATCACCAATCGTTCCGGACACGATCACCCGATCGCCGGGCCGCGCATTTTGAATGGACAATTGAAAATGGGGGCGGAGCAAACCGATGCCGGTCGTTGTGATGAAAACTTCGTCGCCTTTGCCGCGATCGACCACCTTTGTGTCGCCCGTCACCAACGTGACACCGGCTAATTGGCATTCTGCACGCATGGACGCAACAATTTGCTGTAATCGCTCGATTTCAAATCCTTCTTCCAATATAAACGCGGCCGATAGGCACAGCGGTTCGGCGCCGGACACAGCCAGATCGTTGACGGTTCCATTGACCGCCAGTTTGCCGATGTCACCACCTGGAAAGAACAACGGTTTGACCACAAACGAATCGGTCGTAAACGAAATCCGCTGGACCTGATTTGGCACGCCGGGCGGATCAAGCGACAAGGTTGCGGCGTCTTCGAGTGTCGACAATTTCTCGTGACCCAATCCTGATAGAAAAACTCGCTGGATCAGGTCGGCGCTCAGCTTTCCGCCGCTTCCGTGCCCCAGCAACACCCGCTCGTAGTCACTGCGAGGCACCGGACACGCGTTTCGATCAAGATCGTCGACTTGGGTCATCAATTATCAACGTGTCGCAATAGGATCGCCGCTCGGTCGTGACGGATCGTTTTTGGATTGGAGTAAACGTCCGTAGTTGTAATACGCGGCACAGGCTCCCTCGGACGAAACCATTGTCGCACCCAACGGATGCTCTGGCGTACACTGCCCGCCAAATGCGGGGCACTCGTGCGGTTTTTTGATCCCTTGCAAGATCATTCCGCTGAGACATTGGTCCGACTCGATTACTTGCAGAGCGTCCACGGCGAATCGTCGCTCGGCATCGAACTGTTCATACGCAGGTCGAAATCGATATCCACTCATCGCAATCGTACCAATTCCTCGCCATTTGCGATCCGTGATTTCAAATACATCGTCGATCAATTCCAGTGCCGCCCGACTTCCCTCGCGGCGAACAGCGCGGGC
>JABDKS010001045.1 GCA_013002105.1 Pirellulaceae bacterium
GGGCAACGTAAGTTTCTTTCTCTGCTCGCTTAACCATTTGCCGGTAGGTCTGCGTTCCCGTCGTCGCCGTCGCAAACTTGCGAACTCCGTCGCTCCAGGGGTTGTACAGATAGAGAAAATCTCGAGTTTGAATGCCACGCATCGGGTGACGGTTGCGACCGGCGTTTTCGTTGTACTGCAGTACGACCTGAGCTCGATCGTTTTGTTTTTCGCCACGCAGCAGCGGAGCAAAGGAGCGCCCGTGTAAGATTTCGGGTGTCGGGTGCGAATGTTGCATCACCTCCAGTAATGTCGGGACAAAGTCGATTGCCGAAACCAGGTGCGTGTTGTCTTCGCTGCCGGCCTTGGTGACCGCTGGCCATCGGATCATCAGCGGCGTGTGCGTGCTGTGGTAGTAGAGTTGGGTTTTTGCGAACGGCAATGGCATGCCGTGATCCGAAAGAAACATCACGAACGTGTTCTCTGCCTGTCCCGATGCGTCGAGTGCAGCCATGATCGCAGCGAAACAGTCATCGGCGCGTCGCACCGAGGAGTAGTATTCGGCCAATTCGCCCCGAATGATGTCGTCACTGGGCAGAAAACCAGGCACCGGGACTTCGTCGGCCGTAAAGACTCGCGATGGCTGATGGGGATCCTTTGGTCCGGCGTAGAACGGCTTGTGTGGGTCCGAGATATTGACCATCAGGCAGAATGGTTTCTGCTCACGTTGTGCTAATTGGATTGCGTCGGATGTCGACTGCCCGTAGCTGGCGATGTCCTTGATCGAATATTTCTTGCCGTCTGCATCCGTATCCAGCACGGCATCCCAAGCGTAGGGAGAATACGGCGTGGAATGGCTGACCTTGCCACGGATGGCGGACAGGTAGCCGGCTTGTTTGGCCAGATCACACAAGACCGGATAATCCGGAGACGGGTTTTGGCGAAATCCTTCCACGCCGTTGATGTGCGAATACAGGCCGGACCACATGATGTTGCGCCCCGGCATACAGTTTCCGACCAGGACATGAGCACGATTGAACTTCAATGCCGTTTTTGCGAATGCATCAATATTGGGCGATGTATTGGCGAGTTCGCACCCGAACACGCCGAGCGAATCGGCACTCATATCGTCCACGGTCACAATCAAAATGTTCGGTTTTTCTGCCACCGCGTTCTGGGCGTCCACGAGTGCGACGAGTGTTACCACGGCGACGGCGAAAAGGGAGATCTGCAATACGCAGCGCATAACGGGTGGCCTCAACAGTAATTGGTCTATTTGATTGACGTTCAGCGGCTGCCGCTGACTTGCGACAGGTTTAAAAAACGACGCTGATCGGTTGGGAAGATTATTCGCATGATACTACGCGGTTGACCCTGGCTGGGGCATGATTGCCGACTGAGCGAACAAAGCGAGTTGGCGGACCGAATCCAGTAGCAAGCTTTACCGACGACCGCCGGCCGAATTCATCGGTGTACGAAAATTCGCGTGTGCGAAGTCGCCAAGGCGGTTTCGTTCCGGGTAACATGACGGACAGCTTTCCCGTACTCCCTGTTCTGTAATAGTGAAATGATTCGATTTGCGTTGCTTTCGTTGGCTGTCTTGGGTGTGGCCTTGTCAATTGCCAAGGCGGACGATCGGCCAAATCTGGTCTTCCTGATGTCTGATGATCAAGCCACCTATTCGATGGGATGCTATGGCACGCCAGGCGCCAAGACTCCCCACTTGGATCAGTTGGCGCGTGACGGATTGATCTTCGACAACCACTACGTGACGACGGCCATCTGCATGGCCAGTCGCGCGACCGCGATGACGGGGATGGTGGAGTACAAAACCGGCTGCAATTTCGAGCACGGGCCGATGATGCAGTCAACTTGGAGCAAAAGTTATCCCATGTTGTTGCGTGCGGCCGGTTACACGACCGGGTTTGCTGGAAAGTTTGGGTTCGAGGTGCAAGGGGATGCAAAGAAACCGCGACTCCCGGAGGAGGATTTTGATCGTTGGGGCGGCGGCCCCGGTCAAACTTCTTATGACACTGCCAAGAACGCTTCGATGGCTAAATACGCCAAGGAGTATCCGCATTCAACGCTCTCCTATGGCGCGTTTGGCAGTGACTTTATTCGCGATTCGGCGACCGGTGATCAACCCTTTTGTTTGTCAATTAGTTTCAAGGCGCCGCATCAACCCGTCCAGCCAGACCCCAAGTTTGACGACGTGTATCAGGGAGCGACATTTACCAAGCCAGATAACTACGGTCGCGAGAGTGGCGAGCACCTGTCGTTGCAAAGTCGCCAGGGCCGCCAGTACGAACGTTTCCATAGCTGGGGCTACGCAGACAACTACGACGCGGTGATGGCCAAGTACTATCAGCAGATTTATGCGATTGACGTGGCGGTGGGTATGATTCGATCGGCACTGACTGATGCGGGTGTCGCCGGAAACACGGTTGTCATTTACACCAGTGACAATGGATTTATGAATGGCTCGCACGGCTACGGGTCCAAGGTGATTCCGTACGAAGAATCGACACGTGTTCCGTTGATTGTTTTTGACCCCAGGCATCCCAACAGCGGCAAGCAAATTCGATGCGATGCGTTGACGGGCAATGTTGATTTTGCGCCCACGATATTGGCATTGGCCGGATTGGACGCTCCCGCGAATGTGGACGGGGCCGATTTGATGAAGCTTTACGACGATCCCAAGGCACGCATCCATCAATCGTTGCCGCTGATCAACGTGTGGGGGCCGAAAAAGGTTCACAGCTTTGGCGTCGTCACGAAAAATTGGAAGTATATCTTTTGGCCGTACGATGACGGCGAGTTTGAGAAAACTGAAGAGCTTTTTGATACTCAAAGCGATCCGGGAGAGATGAAAAATCTGGCCGCCGTGACGACGGCAACAACGGAGTTGAAGAGAATGAGGAGGCTGTACGACAAAGCGGTGCAGCGTTGGAAAAAAGACGCGGTACCGTACAACAATTACCAGTCATTTGCCGATGTTTTCCGACGCCAGTCATCGATCGATCATGATTCCAGTGAGGATTGAAATGTTACGCCGAGAGTTGCTTGTGGGGCTATTGATGTTGGTGTCGGTTGCGGTTGCCGCCGCTGCGGACAAGCCCAATGTGATCGTGATTTACACCGATGACCAAGGGTTCGGTGACGCCAGTTGCTTGAATGCCGATTCCAAATTTCAAACACCGAATCTGGATCGCTTGGCTCGCGAGGGGATCTCGATGACCGATGCCCATTGCAGCGATACGGTCTGCACTCCGTCACGTTATGGATTGTTGACCGGTCGGTACAGTTGGCGGACACATCTGAAAAGCGGCGTTTTTGGTGCCGAGAAAGAGTGTTTGATTATCAACGGACGAATGACATTGGCATCGCTGCTTCGTGATCAGGGATATCACACCGCGATGATCGGAAAGTGGCACTTGGGAATGGACTTCCCCGGCGATCGGCAAAGTCGCGATTGGTCACAGCCGGTGCGCGATATGCCGCTGGACAAGGGATTTGACTATTTCTGGGGAATCCCCGCGTCAATGAATTACGGCGTGTTGGCTTGGTTCGATGGCCGGTACGCCGCCGTGCCGCCGACGCAATACACGCAGAAGAAGCCGAACAAGATCGCTTTGTCTGATTACCGGATCATGCCGCCATACGAATCGAAGCTAGAGAAGCCAGGCACCACCAACAACTTGGGAGTGGTCAAAGGCAAGTTGGAGGTCGCTCCTGATTTTGTGGATGCAGAATGCCTGACGCGATTCACCGACAAAGCGATGGAGTGGATGGTAGAGAAATCCGAGGACGCTCGAAACGGCAAACCGTTTTTTGTCTATTTGCCGTATACGTCACCGCATAAGCCGGTCATCCCGATTGAGAAGTTTCGCGGTAAGAGCGAGGCCGGAGCTTATGGTGATTTTATGATCGAAACCGATTGGCACGTTGGACGCATCCTGGACTTATTAGATCGCGAGAAGTTAGCCGACAACACACTCGTTATTTTTACCAGCGATAACGGGCCCGAGACGACTTGGAAAGAACGCGTCAAAAAATTTGGTCATCACAGCAATGGAATCTACCGCGAAGGCAAGCGATCGATTTACGAGGGCGGACATCGCGTCCCGTTTTTTGCTCGCTGGCCGGCGAAAATCAAAGCGGGCAGCGTCTGTGACAAGCCGATTTGTCAGACCGATGTGTTGGCAACCTTGGCAGAGATCGTTGATGTGAAAATGCCTGATCACGCAGGCGAAGACAGCGTCAGCTTTTACGATTCGCTGGTCAACCCGGAGGTATCCGAGAGACAATTGCCAATCATTCATCACAGTTCGGGTGGCGGATTTGCGATTCGACAGGGTCAGTGGAAATTGGTGATGGCGCACGGCAACCGTCAAAAAATGGAGCTTTATGACGTTGTGGCCGATCCGAGTGAAGAGGTCAACGTATTGGCGGATCACCCGCAGGTTGCAAAGTCGTTGACACTGCGAATCAGCGAGATTGTTCGTAACGGGCGGACCACCACCGGCGTGCCGCAGAAAAACGACACGCCGTGGTGGGATAGTTTGACGTGGATGGAACCTTGGTAGTTTTCGCTACCACGTTGGTTGTCGATTAATAGCTACTTTGATCAAATTCGATTTCGTCGTTCCAGCTTTGGTAGTCAAGGATTGAGTCTTGGTAGACATAGCGTTTGATCAGCGAACTGGTCGGCTGTGGGACGTGATTTTGCAAACTTGACGTCCGTCCAAGGTTGGTGACGCGGTAGGTCGTTGGTTTCGTCGTGACGACCGATGTCCACTGATGGAATGTGTCGTGACCCGCTCCACCGGTCAGATAATCACGTTCGTGATCGTTGTCGGCATCCATCAAGTTGCCCGACAGCAGGTCGTCCCCACCGAAGCCAAACAGCTGATCGGAACCTTCGCCGCCCACTAGGCCGTCGTCCATATTACTGCCCTGCAAGTAATCATTGCCCGCTTGTCCCGCCAACACCAGTCCAAGCGTCAGATTGGGATCGGTGCGGACAACGTCATTTCCGGCACCACAGGCGATCAGGAGTCCGTAGTGGTCGTCAACGTCATTGATTTCAAAATCGAAGTGGTCCGAAGCAAGGTCTTCTAGTAGTTCCAAATCCAATGTATTGGGTACTTCTGGGAAAAACGCGGGGTTGAACATGAAGACTTCGATTTCAATGTCGTCGCCGTCCATTCGCAGCAGGACCAGATCATGGGATTCATCCAACTGCAAATAGGCACTTCCAATGTACCAGTCCTCCTCCGTCAATTCCGCTTCGTACGCGGATACGTTGGCGGCAGAGAATATCGTTAGGCCCATCAAGCAAGCGAGTGAAAGGAAGCGATTGTGGGATTTTGTCTTTGAATAGCACATGGGGCAGTTTCTAGCTGTGAGTGATAGGTAAAGATCGCCAATACCCTCTGAGCGTGGCTCCAGAGAGAACGTTACCAAAATTCCCATCATTGACCTCAATACGGTAAACACGGACCTATCACGATCCGACATGACGAAGCTTGACCCAGCGGATCAGAGTTTGACGGACACACCGATGCTTTCGCGAATGGGCAATCGGGGATATCCCACGCGTGTGCAGGCTTGGTCGTATCGTCGCCCGTTGGCGGTGTCGATAAAGTTTC
>JABDKS010001050.1 GCA_013002105.1 Pirellulaceae bacterium
TGCCGGAGGTCTCAAGCTGTAATCAGATCCGCTCTGAAAATAGCGGCTGATCGCAGCTGCTTTCTGCCGAACGTTACCGTCGGTTGGAATGACTTCGGCCGCGACGCGACGTGCCTCAGTTTCGAGCGATGGTGGCACGAGTGTCAGCTGTTGAACCTGTTCCGCCGAAAGCCGATCACGTCTCGGCCGAATCGACACGCCGGCAACGTACGGCTTGGTGACATCGACTCCCATGCCGATTTGGTCGTGGTCGTCGATCAATATTTCACGGCTGTTCGCTTCGATCCATTGCGTCGCCAACGGAGTAAAAACCACGTATCCCTTGGTTGGATTGTTATAGACGACTACGTGCGTCTGGGTCGTCGGCGTCGGCGTGTTTTCCGGTTCTTGCGGGAACGGGAATCGTTTCAGCTTTCTGGCCAATGGGAACTCCAGCTTGACTCTTCCTTCGGATACCGGTGCCATTCGGCGCTCGTACTCAGATGCATTCGCCGGCCACGGTGCATCTAATTTCGCCGTCGAATACCACCGATTTTTCTTGTATAGGTCGTACACGCGACCACGCAGGTAACCAGGTGAGTACTTTGATTTGACGTACAGTGAAATCTCAGTGGGGTTTGCCGTGATGTGTTGATGGACTGCACCGATCTTGCCGCTGCGCACATACCGCGTACCGCCGATTCCCGTACGATCGACAACAACGTCCAGTGATTCTTGCAATTGTTCTTGGACTGCCTGTTGTACGTCGGGTAATACCTGATTGGTGACATTGGCGACGACGCCTGTGGTCATCAGAATCAGTGAAATCGTGATTAGTGAAACCGTCCGACCCATCCAGCGAGCGCCAACATCGCGTGATTCATCTCCGGCGAAGATCAGGCCGCTCGTTCCGCGGTTCGCGCCCACAATGATTTGGGCAGCCAAAGTAAAGCCAACACAGGCCGCAAGTGAAATCGAAGTTTGCGCGGCCATCGATCGACTGGCACCACCTCCAGCCACGCCGAATAGCAACACAAGCATGCCGAAGCCCAACATGGCAACGTGGCCGCGATTCGGCAGCAAAGCCCACAACAACAGTGAGCAGAACAGCGCCCAATGCGCGATCGAGTCGACTGCGACCGACAGCACGTTGATTTCGGTGCCACTCTGGCCTCCAAAACGCCATAGCAAGCTAACGCCCAGAATGACCACAAATGATGCGATCACCAATAACCATCGCAGGCTCGGAGTCAATCGACTCGGTTTTTGCTGTTCGTGATCAGACTTGGCGTCTTGATTATTGTGCTTGGCGAGGACGACGAAGGATGCCAGCATGGTGGCGGCGACAACGGGCAACCACGTCCGAAACGTCGATCCTAAGAATATCGCCTGCATCCACAGCAGGGCGGCGAGCGCGATTTTGCTGTTGGCGTTCATCGCGTTTGCACCGTCTCCTGTTTGGTCGCCGCATGATGTCGCACACCATGTGACAGATCAGCGGTCTGTACATTCAGGATGGAAACGCAAGCTGGCAGCTGCTGATCCCCCGATGGCTGAGATCGGGATGTCATGATCAATGCGGGCGAGTTCGAAAGGTGATCGCACCATTCGACGATCGAACGGTTGGCCGCTTGCTCCGATTCCCGACTTGCCGCCGCCAAGCGAATCAACAGCGACTCGCGATCAAAGGCCCCGCCGACTTGCAAATCCCAGTCTTGGCCAGTGACGACCAGGCGGATCTGAATTGGGTGGCGACTCACATGTTCGATTACGGTTGCGGCCAGCGACAACACCGATTCAAGCCTTTGGTCAGCCAACTGCCGATCGCCGCTGCTGCTGGGGTCGATGGCGGTGTCGACAATCAGAGTGATGGTTCGGACGGATGGCGATTGGTATTCACGGATAATCGGTTGGCCAAGTCGCGCCCAAGACGAAAAGTCCCAACGCCGGACCGGCATCCCAGGTTCGTATTCGCGACTGCCCGTGTAATCCATCGCGTCACCGGACAACAGGTTGCGAGTCCAGGTACCAAGCGCGTCCAGCAATCCGCCTGCGATCGCGCCGTCATTGGCAGAAAGCAATTTTGGCGTCACCGGGATACTCGCAATCGTTTCGACCAGTCTTGTGTAGCGAAACAAATGAAACGGAAACCAAGTTGTCACGTACAAATCGGGAAGCTGGTGAATGCCCCGTTTCTGACACAGCAGGGTGACGTTCTGTCCAAGGCGTTCACCGGGACGGATCATTTCGACAATTCCACCGGCCAATTGAGACTGAAAGATACTGGTCTTGTGGTCCCGATCGGCTGACGCCATAGCGATTTTCAGTTCCATTGCCGGAATTCGACTGTGGTTGGTCAGGATTGCCCGACTTTGAAAAGGTGTTCCGGCAACGGCTGTGCGAGGCAACTGAAAGTCCGATTCCAAGCTCGGTAGTGACCAGCGATTGAGCACGAAGCCGACGACGAACAGCGAAATACAGGCCGAAAAAATTCCGATCCAAGGGTAACCCCAGATGATGTTTGTACTGATGATCCCAACCAACAGCAGAATAACCGAAGCCGGTGTCATGGCGCGACGAACAGTCAACAGCAGTCGGATTGGACTAATCAGGATCTGCCTAACAATTCGCAGAACCGTCGCTAATTTTCCCCAGCTGGATCGGCGAATCCGTTTAGAAGATTTTGGTCGTCGACCGACCGTGCCATTCATACCGGCACCTTCGTCTGACCAATGATTTCTTCGACGATATGTGTCGTTTCACCGGAGGATGCGGAAACATTGCGCGAGGCCATGCGATGTGCCATCACGGGCACGGCGACCTCCTGTACG
>JABDKS010001059.1 GCA_013002105.1 Pirellulaceae bacterium
TGCCGGCGAACAAACGATTGAGCGGATGGATGGCCAAAAAACGAAAGAACACAGGCTCGCCAACTCCTCCTGCGCAGAAGGCATCGGCGGCAAAGAAGTCGACCAGAAAAAGGATCCCCAAGAAAGATTCAACCGCGAAAAAGAAAGCCACGACGAAAGCCGCAACTGACAAAACTCTCCCACAACAGACATCGCCGACACACCAATCATCCGAGTCGCCCCGTCCGGATACGACGTCGCCGTCAGCCACGACAAAGCCCGCGATCGCGGTGGTTGGACTGGGGGCATCGGCAGGAGGATTGGATGCGTTCAGACAGTTTTTTACTGCATTGCCTGACGACACGGGCATGGCGTACGTGCTGATCCAACATCTCGATCCCACCCACGAAAGCCTTACCGCGGAGTTGCTCAGCAGGCACACCAGTATGAGTGTGTTACCGGCGACCGATGCACTGCCTGTTCAACCCAATCACGTTTATGTGATTCCTCCCAATTGTTATCTGGTGATTCGGAACGAAAAACTTTACCTGACCGAACCGATCCAACGCCGCGGCGTCCGTGTTCCGATCGACTACTTTCTTCGCTCGCTGGCCGATGACCAGCAAGACCGAGCCATCGGCATCATTCTTTCCGGGACGGGTTCCGACGGTACGATCGGCGTGCGTGAGATCAAGGCTGTCGGCGGCATGGTGATGGTTCAAGCACCCCAATCCGCTCAATTTGACGGCATGCCCCGCAGTGCGATTGCCGCCGGTGCGGTTGATTTCGTGTTGCCCATTGAACAAATCCCCGAGACGTTGGTTCGCTATGTAAACCACTGGTACATCAATGGGGCGTCCGCGACCGACCCAGGGCCGGAGTCGGAATCGCGGCCAGTGGCCAACACAGAGGCAGACGATCTGACACGGATCGTCGGAATTCTGCGTGCCCGACAAAAATGCGACTTCAGTGGCTACAAAAAAGGAACACTGATACGTCGTATTGAGCGACGGATGGGATTGTTACACATCCATACCATGGGGGAATACATTCAGGTCCTGAGGGACGATCGGGACGAAGTCAATTCTCTTCATAAAGATTTGCTGATCGGTGTCACCAATTTTTTTCGCGAACCCGATGCGTGGGCTGCGCTGCGAAAGCAGGTGATCGAGCCTCTCGTCTCCCGGTACGCTACGAGCGATTCCGGCAGCGGCATCCGTGTTTGGAGTCCAGGCTGCGCGACGGGCGAAGAGCCGTATTCGATCGCGATGTTGATCAACGAAACAATGAGAGACGCCGATGCTGCATGTGACATCAATATTTTTGCCTCGGACATAGACGTCGACGCGTTGGCCGTCGCCCGCGTTGGACTCTATCCAGAAACGATCATTGCCGACGTCACGGCCGATCGATTGCGGCGGTACTTTGTCAGGGGCGAACATACGTTTCGCATCAAAAAAGAAATTCGCGAACAAGTTGTTTTTGCGGAACAAAACTTGATCAGCGATCCGCCTTTTTCGAAGCTTGATTTGATCTGTTGCCGCAACCTGTTGATCTATTTGGAACCGGAAATTCAGAATAGAATTATCGCTCTATTCCACTTCGCATTGCGACCGGGCGGACATTTGCTGTTGGGCAATTCCGAAACGATCAGCCAACAGCGAAAGCTGTTCCAACCAATTTCCCGCAAATGGCGGATCTATCGTCGAATTGAATCGTTGCGCACGGAGCGACACAATGTCCCCACCCAGATGACCGACGTGTTACCCAAGCGATTGACGCAGATGAGCGAAACTTCCGATCTTCATAATCGCCACCTGACATCGGTCGCGCAGCAACAAATGATCCGCCGATTTGTTCCGGCCTGTGTGATGGTCAATGCAAAAGGTGAGATCCTGTACTTGAATGGGCCCGTTGATGAATACTTGCGATTGCCCGCCGGAGGCCCCAGTCTTGAATTATTTGCAACCGCCCGGCCTGGATTACAAACCAAGCTTCGCGCTGCTTTCAACAAAGTGATCCGCGATGGGAAACCTCTGTGTATCGA
>JABDKS010001061.1 GCA_013002105.1 Pirellulaceae bacterium
GCGATACAATGACGATTCTTGGCCTTTGCCAACACCAACCTCTTTTGAACTGCGACGCCTCCTGCATGCACTTTCGCTATCTGCCATCATCGATCCTGCTGCTGGCGTTTTTATCTACGACCGCGTTGGTGACCGCTCCGACGGCAGACGCTCAGGAAGTGGCATCCAAAAGCGAAGTGAATGCACTGATCGAAGAACTCGGGCATGAGAACTACGCTCGTCGCGTGCTTGCCAAAGAGAAGCTGCAGCGTTTGGGGCTGGAGGCTTTTGACCAGTTGCACGCTGCAAAATTCCATCCCGACAGCGAAGTCGTCTCGGCGGCCCGCTATCTGATCAGCAGTTTGATGGTCAGTTGGTCCAAAGAGTCAGATCCGGCACCGGTTCGCGAAGCACTCAGCGAGTACGGTGGCCAAGAGCCAAGCGAACGCGAAAGTCGCATCAAACTGCTCGCAAACTTGCCCGATCGCCAGGGGCTCGAGGCGCTCGTTCGGCTCACGCGATTCGAGCCGGATCTGAAACTCAGTCGTAAAGCCGCGCTGGCACTGATGCGGCAACCGATGACCGACAACAAAGCCGAAGGCAGACGACAATCCGAGATCGTTTTGTCGGTTTTGAAAGAGAATGACCGACAGGCCGCCGATTGGCTTCGCGTTTACGCAAAAGATTTATTGACGACGGGCTATTCCGCCGACCAATGGCGTGAGTTGATCAAAAAGGATCGACGAGCAATCGACGCGAATACGACCCACCAAGCGAGTCGCGCGTTGGTATTGGAATTGATTCGTATCTGCGCAGCACGCGCTGCGAAGGCCGGCCAACGTGACGAAGCACTGCAATTGGCAACAGCCAATAAGGACTTGATTCCGCCAACGACGCGAGATCTGGTCGAAGCGTGTAGCTGGGCGACCGACAATCGACTGCACGAGTTCGTGCTGGCGCTGCGTCAAAAGCATGCCAGGATGTTCAATGCTCATCCGCGACTTTTGTACGCCGCGGCCGAAGCCGAGTTGTCGGGTGGAAACGAAACCGTCGCCGAAGAATTGGCACAGCGAGCATTGACCATCAAGTCCTTCCCTGACGACGAGAAGGAACGTGATGAATTATCCGAAAACGATATCGAGGAAATCGCGCAGGCTCATTTGTTGATTGCCGAGGAACTGACACAACGTGGCTTGTTCGATTGGGCCGAACGGGAGTATCAACGCATCATCTCCGGAGTGGAAATCACCTCCTTTACCGGGATCCGAGCACGTGGACGGCTGGCCGATATGCTCGGTGAACTGCAACGTCATCAAGACGTCGTCGATTCGTTGCAACCGCTGATTGACCGAGTTCAGAAAGACAAGACTTTGCAGAGTCGGTTGAATATGAGCCGAATCAATTTTCCCTATCTGGTCAGTCAGTTGGAATTCAATCGAGGACTGCAATTTCTACAGTCGGGCAAACCAGAACTTGCCAAAGTCCACCTCCGTACGGCATACGACGAATTTCCTGCGAACGTCGACATTCTGATTGCCATGTATCGAATCAATGACGACGAAGACTGGAATCGCACCGTGCGACGCGACCTCGCCTCGCGTATTCGCGGGGTCGAATCGGAGATCCAAACGATCGATACGCGGTTCAAGCAACTCGGGCAGCGAGCCGACATGGCCGAAGTCCTCGCACAGTCGCTCAATGAATACGCTTGGTTGGTTTCCAACACCGAAGGTGACTACGCCCGGGCATTGCGGGAAAGTCAACGCTCGCTGCGATTGACACCCGATGATGCGGCGAAAATCGATACTTGTGCGAGGTGCTACATGGCGCTGGAACAGTGGGACAAAGCGTTTCAAATGCAAACGCGAGCCCTCGAATTGATGCCTCATTCACCACCGATGCGACGCCAGCTTGACGAGATCAAAGAAAACCTTGCCAGCGAATCGGAACCGAAAAACGATTGATCTGCAGCGACGATCGGGTTGCGTTTGTCTTCGACACCTCCCCCTCCTTCGACTCCAAATAGTGATCCAGTGCCAAGCCTGACTTCCTACGACCGTTTGTTACGGCCGCTACTCGTGTTCGCTTGCTTGGTCGTTGTTCAGAACATTCAGGCTGATGATTGGCGTCGCTGGCGCGGACCAACGCTGGACAACCACGCACCTGCCCAGGCGGCCGACGCAATCCCGATTCAGTGGAGTGCAAACCAGAACATTGCCTGGCGGCAAAACATTCCTGGCCAAGGACACGCAACGCCTATTGTGGTCAATGACGCGATCTTTGTGCTGACGCATGAACCGGACCAGCAAAGCATTTCACTCCTGAAATACAAACGATCCGATGGTCAAAAACTCGGGCAGGTTGTCTTGCACCGCAATGTGGTTCCCCCAAGCTATTTGCACAAAAAAAACACCTGCGCGTCGGGCACGCCATCGAGTGATGGGCAACATGTTTTCGTCGTCGCCCAGGTCAACGATGCCATCGTTGCAACCGCCGTATCGACATCTGGTGACATCGTCTGGCAAAAAACAGTCGCTCCCTATCAGGCCGGTCGCGGATGGTTTGGCTACGGAGCGTCGTTATTGCTCATGGACGATTGCATTGTGGTGCCAGTGGATACCGACAACGACGACCGCGGCTTGTATTGTCTGGACAAAGCCACCGGAGCGTTGCGATGGCGAGGCAAACGGCCCAGCACGGCGAGCTATTCGTCGCCGATCCTCGCCAATGTTGCCGGACGCCCGCAGATTCTGCTTAGCGGCGGCTATCAAGTCAGTTCCTACGACCCAGCCAACGGCGAACTGCTCTGGAGCGTCACCGCGACTAGCCGGACCACGTGCGGCACGATGGTTTGGAACGATCAGATGGTATTCGCCAGCGGCAGTTATCCCGAACCGGGAACCTTTGGCATCTCGTTGACACCCAACGGCGCTAAAGTCACTTGGGAAAACAAAGTCAAGTGCTACGAACAGTCGATGCTCGTCGTTGGTGACTACCTGTATGGGATTGCGGATAATTCCATCGCGTACTGCTGGCGGTGCTCCGATGGCCAAGAGATGTGGAAGCATCGACTCTCCGGCCCTTTCAGCGCGTCGCCCTTGCTGATCGGTGACCGCATCTATGCGTCCAACGAACGCGGAACGACGTTCGTTTTCAAGGCCGATCCAACCTCGTTTCAACCGCTTGCCGAAAATCAACTCGGTGACAGTTCTTTTGCATCACCTGTCTACACTGACCAAAAACTTCTACTGAGGCACGCTCTGACCTCCGGCGGGAAACGCCAAGAATTCTTGGCTGCCATCAGTATTGATTGAAATGCGTTGTCGGACTCCGTCGTTTCAGGGACCCAGATCGATCCGGATACCGCCGACGATCCCCGCTACAAAGTTGTAGACCAGAGCACCGACCGCTCCGCTGATAAATCCGAGCACACCGTACATCACGGGGATGACGACCACCGACATGACGGCGCCGACGATCCCGGCGATTGCCGGATCACCGCCGACCGCGATACCCATGATCGTAAACAACAGCATCACGGCGCCGGCGACGAGTCCTACCAGAACGCAGATGATCGCCACTGTTTTGGCCGCCGACAGGGGATCAACTCGCTTGATCGCTACCGATCTGACCGCGGACGATGCGACGGATGGCTGTGCCGGCGAGGATGCCGGGGTGGATGGATTCTCAGGCTGCATGTTTTCAGGTGGCCTTATTCAATGAATGGATTGTGTCGAACCGCTCCGTCTGTGTGCCTGACAGTGGAGCAGAAATACCTGATAAGAAAAGATCGACGTTGATGTGTCATTGCCGCGTCCACATTAGGCGACATCATCCGATCAGCCGTTGCACTTGATCGCCCGCGTGGCGACAAACGTGCAAATTCTATCGGACAAAGCGTCCTCGCCGCCCCAACGGTCCTCGAACATTTCCGCGAGATGAAAACCGGCAGCCAACTGCCCACCGATCAAATCGGTCAATGAATGACCAAAATCGATGGGGCGTTCTGGGCCGAGCGTTCGCTCACGTTCGTCTTCGGGCAAATCCCAATCGCTGTACGGAATCTGGTGTCGCACGACGAATTGGCCTTTCTCCAGCTCGCCAGCGTCAAACAAAAAATTCACCGGCTGAATCATCCCGGCGATCAACTCGCCAGCCTCCACCAAGACACGGTGACATTCCCGCCAAACCGGCAATACATCAGGGCAGAAATTGGTCGAGCAAGGATTGACGATCAGATCGAACGATGCGGCGTCAAAACAACTCAGGTCGCGCATGTCGCCTTCGACCGTGCTGATTTCCAATCCATTTCGCCCCGCGACTTCGCGATCGATTGCCAATTGTGCGGCGCTAAGATCAAACACCGTCACGATACCTCCCGCCGCGGCTAGTATCGGACCTTGATGCCCACCACCGCCGGCCAGACAAAGGACACGCTTGTCGGCAACACTACAGATCCAGTGATCCGGCACAGGTTTTGTCGCAGTCAAACGGAGCGACCAGCGACCTTGTCTTGCTGCGGCGATCGTGGCGTCATCGACTGGATCGAACCAGCGACGACTCTGACCGATATTGTTCCACGCGGCACGATTGAACTCTGTGAAATCCATCGGTTGACTATCCCTCCCGGTGGCGTCTGCGTCGGAAATGGTTACGAATTTCGAGCGGTATTGTTGTCACCCAAAATTCAATGACCCGTGCTGATTTCGCGTGGTCACACAGAATCGCCGTCATTGGTGAATCGCCAACTTGTTTCGCCGGCACGGACACCCTCGGTATCAGACCAAACGGCTCAGCGACCAAACGGCAATTTCGAGAGAGTCAAAACTACCCCACGCAAGTCTAGTCTCTGGGCACCCGTGCGCGATTTGTACAAGAAAATGCGTGATCCTTGCAATCGGGGGTGAATCGAATCGAGTAAAATCGGGCGTATCGCGATCGTCTGTGACGTACGCGATTGCCCACCCAATACTCCCCCCGCAACCATTTCCGGTCACCATGCTGAACTTGACTTCTCGCGGTTCCTCGCACACCTGTGACGGGACAACGCGTCGCGATTTTTTGCAAATCGGTACGCTCGGCGCCATTGGACTTGGCCTGCCAGAGTATTTGGCCGCCGCGGAACGTGGAGGAGTCGATCCGCACAAGGACAAGCGGTCATGCATCATGATTTTCAATCTTGGTGCGCCCAGTCAGCTGGACACATTCGACATGAAACCCGAGGCTCCCTCGGAAGTCCGCGGGCCCTTCCAAGCGATATCGACCAAGGGCGACTTCCAACTTTCGGAGATCTTGCCCAAGCATGCTGAGATCGCGGACAAGTTTTCGATCGTGCGTTCGTGTTACCACACCGCGGCGGCCGTTCATGATGCTGGTTGGCAGATGCTGCAAACCGGCCGGCAATTCACCGGCGGCGTGAACTATCCGCACGCGGGTGCCGTGTTGCAATACATGCGCGGGCGACGCGGTGATCTGCCCGCACACGTTGTGTTGCCCGAGACGATGGGACGCGGTGGTGGTAATCTGCCCAACGGACAAGCCGGTGGATTTCTGGGTAAGACCTATGATCCGTTTGCCCTGATGGCCGATCCGAGCAAAGAAAACTTCAAGGTTCCCGACTTGCTCCCACCGTCGACGCTCGGTGATGTCCGTATCGACCGCCGACGCAGGATGCGGGGAGCCATCGAAGCAAGAATGAAGGAACTGGAAGCAACCGAGTCGGCAAAAATGCTGGACAAGAATTTTGATGCCGCCTATCGGCTGATGAGCAGCAAACAGGCACGCGAAGCGTTTGACCTGACCAAAGAGCCCGCTAAAGTTCGCGAGCGATATGGAATGAATCGTTTTGGACAATGCTGTTTGCTCGCACGTCGGCTGATCGAATCAGGAGTCCGTTTTGTCACCATCAACACGTTTCTGACCGTGTTCAATGAAATCACGTGGGACATTCATGGCAGTAAACCGTTCACGACGATCGAGGGGATGAAAAATATCGTCGCGCCGATGTACGACCAAGCCTATGCCGCATTGCTTTCGGACTTGGACGAGCGTGGCATGCTGGACGACACGATGGTTTGCGGCCTTGCTGAATTTGGACGCACCCCAAAGGTCAATCCGGCGGGTGGTCGCGACCACTGGCCACAATGTTTTTCTTGCACCTTTGCCGGTGGTGGGGTCCAAGGTGGCCGTGCGATCGGAGCAAGTGATCCGATCGGTGCTGTACCGGCTGACCGACCGACTCCGCCGGGCGAAGTGATCGCAACCATTTTCAAAAGCCTTGGCCTGGACCTGCACGCGGAAATGCCCGGCCCCGGTGGCCGACCCTTCCCGTTGGTCGACTTTGGCGTTCGCGAAATCAAAGAACTCTTTATCTAATTCCCACCCCATGACTTACCCCCATTTGACGCAGATCGTTACACGTTCAATTTGGACGATCAGTCTGCTAGTCGGCTCCGCTTACGCCGCCGAGATACGAATCTTGCCTCCATCGTTCACGTTGCATGGATCCGAAGGCCGTCAACAAATGTCGGTCACATCGGTCCATGGCGACCAGATCGCTGCAACGATGGCGGACAATGCCATCGAATGGACATCAAGTGATACCGATGTGGTTGTGATTGACGATGGTGTGGCAGTCGCAGTGGGCGATGGCCAAGCCGTGATTACCGCGAAGACAGAAAACGCAACGGCAACCGCAAATGTCACAGTCGCCGACACCAAAAGCACGCACTCGTGGAGCTTTCGTAACGACGTTCAGTCGGTCCTTTCGCGTGTCGGCTGCAACACGGGAGCATGCCATGGCGCACTCGCGGGCAAAGGCGGCTTTCGACTCTCGCTGCGCGGATACGACCCGCAGGCTGATTTCATGGCAATCACGCGTGAAGCTCGCGGACGTCGAGTCGAACTTTCTGACCCGGGCCGTAGCCTGATCCTGGCAAAACCCACTGGCGCGCTACCCCATAAAGGCGGCCTAAAGCTTGACCCGGAATCGCGCGACTATCGCGTCATTGCTCAATGGATCGCCAATGGTGCTCGAGGTCCCAGCGATGACGACGCGACATTGAAACGAATCAGTGTCTATCCCGAAACGGCATTACTGACGACCGGTGATCAATCGCGTGTGCTGGTCAACGCACACTACGACGACGGACGCGTGGTGGACGTGACGCACTGGTCACGTTTTTCCGCCACCGATGAAACGATTGCCAGTGTTGCCGACGACGGTGTCGTGTCGGTTCGAGGGAGTGGCGAAGGAGCGGTGTTGGTCTGGTTTGGCAGTAAAGTGGCGCTCGCACGAATGACAGTCCCGTATCCAAACGACATTCCGCCGGAGGTCTACACGTCGGCACCACGTCGCAATTTCATCGACGACTTGAATCTTCAACAGCTTCAAACCCTTCGCCTGCGTCCATCTCCTCGATGTGACGACGAAGCGTTCGTACGTCGATCGACGCTTGACACGATTGGTCGGCTGCCGACTCCGCAGGAACGCTCCGAATTTCTCGCCGACGACGCGACGACACGACGTGACCAATACATCGAACGCCTGCTCGCCAGTGAAGATTTCGTGGACTACTGGACGTATCGCTGGTGTGACATGCTGTTGATCAACGGCACACGATTGCGCCCGATCGCTGTGAAGTCGTATTATCAGTGGGTTCACGAATCCGTTCGAGAAAACAAACCTTGGGATGATTTCGTCCGCGAAATACTGACAGCAACAGGCGGCAGCGACAAAAACGGCGCCACCAACTTTTATGCGCTGCATCAATCCCCCGAGGACATGACCGAAAACGCTTGCCAGGCATTTCTGGGTCTTTCGATCGGCTGTGCAAAGTGCCATAACCATCCGCTGGAGAAATGGACCAACGATCAGTATTACTCGATGGCAAACCTATTCGCACGCGTGCGAGCCAAGGGCTGGGGCGGCGACGGTCGCAACGGAGACGGATTGCGGACACTCTTTGTGTCCAGCAGTGGCGACTTGATCCAGCCCAATCGCGGCAAACCGCAGCCACCCGCCCCGTTGGACGCTGCCCCCTTGGAGTTCGACGACCCCAGCGATCGGCGCGTCGCATTGGCCGATTGGTTAACTGATCCAGAGAATCCGTACTTCGCACGCTCGATCGCCAACCGCGTCTGGGCCAACTTCTTTGGTCGCGGGCTTGTCGAACAGGTCGATGATCTGCGACTGAGCAATCCCGCCACCAGCGAGCCACTGTTGACTGCGGCGGCGCAACACGTCGTCGACGCGGAATTCAATCTCAAGCGACTGATGCGAACGATCTTGCAAAGCGAAACATATCAACGCAGCAGCGAACCGTTGGCACAGAACCGTTACGAACACAAGTACTTGAGCCGGTATTATCCACGCCGATTGATGGCCGAAGTACTACTGGACGCGATCGACCAAACGCTTGGAACGGTGACGGTCTTTGACGAAGTTGCGTTTCCGGGCGCTGACAAACAGAAAACCGATTTCTACCAGAAAGGCACACGAGCAATCGAATTATACGATGCTGCTGTGAACTCGTATTTCCTGAAAACTTTCGGCCGCAACCCACGCGAGATCACCTGCGAATGCGAACGAAGCGCGGAACCAAGCATGGTGCAAGTGTTGCATCTGTCGAACGGTGAAACACTGAATCCAAAACTCGCCGCCCCAGAAAGTTTGATCTCGCGGTTGATCAAAGATGACGCGGACAACCAAGCCGTGATCAAAGCGATCTTTGTAGCCGCCCTGGCAAGAGAACCGACCGACGCGGAACTGAAAAAGTTCTTGACGATCACTGCCGAATACGGTGACGACCGAGCTACCGCGCTGCAAGACGTCGCGTGGAGCGTGCTGACAAGTACCGAATTTGCCTTCAACCATTGAAACCATTCGGCCCTTGGCGATGTGAACGCTGCGGGCTGCCCCAAAATCTAAATCCAACGTTTTCAACCGCATGCTGCGTCAAAACCCACCCATCAAAATGCGATCCACCCTGCTCGCCCTGCCCTGGATCATCGCTTCGGTTGTCACGTCGAACTGTGTCGCGGCTGAAC
>JABDKS010001066.1 GCA_013002105.1 Pirellulaceae bacterium
ATCTGGCAAACGTCATAATCTAATCCCGTCGCTACAACGAATCTTGATCCGACGGCGATGACCGTCGGCCTGGGAGTGTGAGTCAATCTGGTATGGGCCTGCGGCGGGCGCCGTCGGCTCGTGTTGAATCTAAAATGCCTGCTGCCAACCCGCGTCGAATTGTTCTGTCAGGTCAGCTACTACGTCTGAATTCTCGCTGGCGATATTCTTTGTCTCGTCGGGATCGTTCTTGTGATCGAACAATTCGACATACAATGGTTCCGCACCGGGATCGCGATGGTCACGCCAGACGACCAAGCGGTATCGATCGGTTCGCATCGTGTAACCCATCAGATGTTGCTCGAACAGTTCGCGATCCCACTTGTCGCCTTGCTGTGTGATGATCCGCTGTTCCACTTCCTTGATCAAAGGACCGAACCACGTTTCACGCATCCCTTGCGAAAGTGGATTTGCGGCCCACTCGCGCAGTGCCGGATTGGGGTACTGACTGAATGCGGCTTTTTTCCACGGCTGATCAGGTTGATCCAATAGAGGCACAAAACTGTGTCCTTCGATATGTTCTGGGATAGATACTCCCGCCAATTCGCAAAGCGTTGGATACATATCTACTAATTCGACTAGAGCATCCGTTTTTGCGCCGCGAGTTTTCATGTCGGGCGTCCAAATCATCAGCGGAACGCGAGTGGCAATCTCGTAGTTCGTGGCTTTTCCCCAGACGCCCATGTCGCCAAGGTGCCAACCGTGATCGCCCCAGACAATGATAATGGTATTGTCGCGAACACCCGCGTCGTCGAGAGCCTGGACCATCAGTCCGATTTGAGCGTCGACATAACTGGTGCTCGCCAAATAGGCATGTTTAAGCGTACGCGACAGTTCCGGCCCAAGCGGTCCGATCTTGGGAATCCCCGCTCGCGTGCGTAGTTCGAACGAAGCGTGCAGGCCCATTGCGGCTCCGTCCTCGGGTGCCTCGTGCTCGCGGGCCATCGGGATCTTCGCTGGGTCGTAAAGATCCCAGTACTTTTTGGGCGCACACCAATTCAGATGCGGTAGTTTGTAGCCCATGCCCAGAAAGAATGGTTTGTCACCGTTGGCAACCATCTCCTTTAGCGTCGCGATCGCTAACTGCGTGTTGTAGCCATCCATATACGCGGTGTCGGGTACATCGGCGGACTCATAAGCCGGTCCGGCAGCAAGGCCGCGTCGAGCCGCTTCACCGTACTTCGCCAACATCCGTTTCATGTTGTCGGCCTTCATCTTGTTATTCTCAGGCAACGCATAGCCGCCCGACGGTTTCTTGATGCCCTTGATCCATTTCACCGGATTGCGACTCCACGACGTCCCTTCGTCGGTATCACCGTTGTGAAAGATTTTGCCACAATAAGCGGTTTCGTAACCATTCGCGATGAAGTGCTGCGGTAGCGTTAAAATGTCGGGCTGAAGCTCGCGAAGCGCCACGTAGTTGTGAAACAGTCCGGTCGTCTCGGGTCGCGCACCGGTCATCAGACTCGCCCGCGAAGGACGGCAAATCGCCTGCTGACAATAGGCTCGATTGAACAGCAACCCGTCTTGGGCCAACGCATCCAGATTCGGCGAAACAGCAATCGGCGATCCGTAGCAACCAAGCTCCGGACGCAAATCGTCCACCGCAATGAACAACACGTTTGGTTTGTCACCGGCACTGGCCGCGGCAGGCACAACCGCCAATGCGAGAAATGTAAATGCCAGCGCAAACGAGCGATGGGCAGTTGTTGTTCGTGCGATCAAATTCATTGTTTTCATCAATTACTGGTCACGATTTGATTTGCGATGGTCGCCTACGATGCATGGCTTGTAGGCAGAAGAGTGATATCGACTGTTTGAAACAGACATCCGTGATGGTACACAATAACGACTCGTCAATCAGACCTTCCTGCGTCGGACCGCTTCACTTTGAACCACTCCTGACGTTCTTTACCCGATGCGACACCGTCGGCGTCCGTATCGATTTCGACAAAGTTCGATTTGACTTTCGCCTGATTCCATGTCCAACCATTCTTTTCCCAGTTCGCTTTTTCCTTTGCAATGTACTGCTCTTTGGTCCAATCATTTGATGACTTCGCTGTCTGCGGGTCGGTCCAGACGCGCACGTAATCGACCGACATGTAGGTTGGAAAACCATCGCCAGTCGTCTTGTCAGCAACGGCAACGCGTTCGTTGTTTTCATAACCGACGAACGGATATCGCAATCCAAGCGAAAGGGTGACGTGCATCGGAATGTGCCAATACAGGTTCGGCTTTCGTGCGACCTCCTTGCCATCGATGTACCAAATGATTTCTTCTTTGCTGTTCAGAACGCCGTAAACGTGATAGTCATCGCGTGGATCCCACGGTGCATCAAAGTGATTGGCACACAACTCGGGCCGGTTACCCGGTCGAGCCCACACGCGCTTGCCGTCCTTTATCAGCGTCGTATGCAGGTTGCAGTCAATGCGAGTGACTGGAAAGTGCTTATTCGTCTTAAAGTCGAATTCGCTTTGTTGCAATTCGACGACGTCAATTTCGGAATACGCGACGGTCTCGCCATCGCTTGCTCGGTAACGGTTTTGGGGACCGATACTGTAAAGCCAAAATGACGGACAGGCCCCGGGATACCGTGAACAACCTTTGATGCGGGCTTCAAAGTACCCGTAGGTAATTGTTTTCTCGTTGCGAGCCATCCCCGAGGTGTAATGAAAGGTTTGTTTACCACGTTGGTGATCTTTTTGAACCATCCGCAAGTGCAAGGATCCGTTCTTCTGCGCAACGTTTCCCGGTTCCCAACTCCAGACACCAAAATCTTCGGTATCAATGTTCCACTTCCCTAAATCGATCTCATCGCTATTGAATTCATCCGAATGTTCACTGACAAACCGCCACTGCACCGAGTCGATATCGCTGGCATCGCCGAGGGGCGCAAAATCGCCGGCCCCCAAAAACGAGCCGTGCGAAAGCAAAATCATCATTCCCAACCAAAGCAATTTCATCGATAGAATTCTCATTGCAAACACCAATTCAGTATGCTGCCAACGGTTGTACGCGATTAATCGACCGCGAAGGTGGACTGATATTTCGGCATGCCATCCATTTTCCAAGCCGCCTCGGACTTCTCGTTGTCAAACCAACGTGGTTGTGTATGCGACTGACTCCACTTGCGACCTTCGTCGACCATCTCGCTAACGATCTCGGGATGCTTTCCACTCAGGTCATTTGATTCGCTAATGTCATCGTCCAGATTGAACAGGTTCCAGGGTGAATTGGGGCCACGCTTGGACGCCTTCCATTGGTCTTTGCGAATACCGACATTATGGAAACCATTCCAGTGTCGCAGCGCAAAAATCGTTTCGCCTTGGCGCGGACTGCGATCAGCCAGAAAGGCGTCCCAGATATCTTTGCCGTCTATTTGTTTGCCACTCGCGATCGTGGCACCGGCAAGACGTGCGAACGTGGGATAGAAATCGAGTGCGGAAACCGGGTGGTCGTATCGCACGCCCGCTGGCACGCTTGCGGGCCAATGAAAAAACATCGGCACACGAAATCCGCCTTCGCAAATACTTCCCTTGCCCTGAGTCAACGGTGCGTTGTTGGCACCCGCTCCGATCTTTCCACCATTGTCGCTCAGAAAAACGATCAGCGTGTTTTCTAATTCACCTGTCGATTTCAGCGTATCAACGAGTTGCCCAACGCCGCGATCGACCGCGTAGACCATAGCCGCATAAGTGCGACGCTTCTCATCTTGAATGTCGGCAAACTTTGCCAAATCCTCCGCTTTGGCCTCCAACGGAGTATGGGGTGCGTTGAAAGCCAGGTACAGAAAGAACGGCTTGTCCTCTTGAGCGGCAGCTTTTGCGAACCTTGCCGCCTCGCGTGAAAGACCGTCAGTGATGTACTCCGTCTCCTCCACATCGACACCGTTGTGCTCCAACGGCAGGACATACTCATTGATATGCTCGACACCGTTCTTGCTTTGCCGCTGGTAGATCGGCGCAAATTTCTCCGGAAAATACATATGCCCGCCGCCCAGGAATCCATAAAAGTCATCGAACCCGCGTCGGTTGGGATGGAACTGCGGTTGGATGCCCATGTGCCATTTACCCACCGCACCGGTGAAATAGCCGGCGTCCTGTAACACCGTACTGATCAATGGTTCGTTTTCGTCGATGCCTTTTGCGTTGTACTGCTCGATCCCTAATCCACTATTGGGCAGATTGAATGGTGATCCAAATGAATGCGGATAGCGTCCCGTCATCAGCCCCATTCGACTTGGACCACAAAACGGATGTGCAACATAGGCGGACGAAAAGATCGTTCCGTTCTTGGCCAACTGATCAAGCGAAGGCGTGGTGATGTCCGTCGAACCGTTGAAGCCGACGTCCGCGTATCCAAGATCGTCACAAAGAATCAAGACGATGTTGGGGCGTTCCGCGGTCACCGCCGCTAGGTCGGATGTAAATGTCACGACGCAAGTAAGTGCCAAGATCACATGTCTGAGGGATCGCAGCGTCCTATCCAAGCCGACTGCGCAACCGCACAGTGTGGTCATCGCGTTGTTAGTACCCAAGAGGTTTTCCCTTTTCATACATCGTTTTAATTTCTTCGGGCGATAAAGCCGCGTCGAAAATGGCCAGTTCATCAATGGCACCGTTCAAATTGCGAACCGCGAACCAAGGTGACTTACGCAGTGGCTGCCCCCAGTTGCCGATCTCGGCTGCGCCAATTCGTAAGTCGGAAATATGAAACTTGTCGATGATTTTCTCGCTGCTGATTCGGTCACCATTGACATACTGATCGACCGTGCGACCAATCGGATCGTAAACTGCCGCAACTTGAAACCACTGACCGCTTTGCGAGCCGTCCATAAACGGTTCGGTGTAGTAAATGTGATGCAAACCCGCTGTCGTGATGACTCGCTGATCTGTCTTGTCAAATCGTGGAACGTTGACGGTGTCATCGACCATCACCGAAAACATCAGTCGCCCATCGTCACGTATTTGCCAGTGCGGTTCGCCGTTGTCGTAGCCATCGCCCATGAACAAAGAGTTGTAACGATGCTCCAATGAGTCGACTCGAATCCAACAACAGAACGTGAACGCTTTGTATTCACCGTCGATGCGTGTTCGCACCCGAGAACCCGGTCGATCGAAGCCGACACTCGCCGACAAAGGTCCAAACCGACCGGTGGATTGGCTGACCAGCCCAACTTGGATGCCGTCACGCTCAGGTCCAGTGGCTGCTGCGTTATCAATCACACGCTCCGCGTTTTGCGCCGCGATGGGAAAGTAGGCGATTAGCCTATCGTCGTTTGCCAGTTCTTGGCAATGAGTTCTCCATTGCTGGAAACGCTCGCGTAGAGCTTTCTCGTGGCGTCGCTCGACATCACTCTTGGTACTCAAATCTTGCAAAAGATCGCCACCAGCATCGTCGCCCTTGAGCGACCGGCCTTGGCCAGTGACCAAATGATCGCCATCGTGTCGGCCCCCCTTCAGCTTGACTTCTCCGTCGACGACTTCGACACGTACATTGTCCGCACCTACATCCAAGGCGAATTCCGTCCCCAAATCGATGATTTGAGAATCGGCCGCTTTAACGATAAATCCTCTCGCAGCCGGGGGAACGTTGGCCCGCAATCGTCCCGAGATCAATCGCACCGACCAATCCGATTCCAAATCCAATTTTGCGGGACCTTCGACGATCACCGCGGCACCACAGAAAAAGTCAATTTCCGCGACACCGTCTTCAAATTCCAATACGCCGGCCGGCAACACGTCCCCTTCGCGAAACGCTTTCGCATTGTTGGCCCACTCGATCCCAGCATTACGACGCAGCGTCGCATGACCAGCGATCGTCTGCTCAGCCGCTTCGTCACCCGAGTCATCTCCGACTTCGCGCGGCATAGCATTATTCGTTGCCACCGCGTCTTGAGCGACTTCTTTTGCCGCGTCGCTTTTGCCGAATTGGTAAGCAAGTCCACCGACGACTAGCAGCATCGCTGCCGCACAAGCCAATTGAATCCAGGTCGCAACGCGACGGTTCCCTGCTCCTTGCCGCCCATGTTCCGTTGGTTCGTTTAGTGGACGACCGGCTGCAGTCTGAGAATCGGACACACTAGGGTTGCTAGACGCAATCTCCCGGAGCGCCGCGTCCAATCGCGTCAACTCGCGAAACGTATCGCGTGCCTCGGTTGACTCGAGCAACCGTTGTTGCAGCGCTTGCGACTGTGTCTCGCTAATGCGGCCGTCCAACCAAGCGGCAATCAACTCATTCAGATCCGATGGACTCATCATGCGTTCTCCGCCGCGAGTGATTTGGACACGCACTGCATCAGCGAGGTGCGCAAACGCTGGATCACTTTGTAAAACGCCTGCTCGCTCCTGCCGGTTTGCAAGGCGACGTCTCGCATCACAACGCCAGGCGCATGGACGCGTAACAATATGCTGCGTTTTTCCGGTGGTAACTTTTCCAGGCAAGTTTCCAAATGCCGCCGATAAACCGTTGGAGTCTCGTTTTGGACAGACTCGTCTGCCAACAACTCCCAAAGGTCGTCAGCAAAGACCAGTGGCGTGCGAGCGATCCGGCGACGATGAGCGAGTGCCTCGAATCGAGCGATGGTGAGGAACCATCCGCCAAACGCTGTACCCTGCTCAAAGTCCGCAAATTTACGCCACGCGATCAGTCCAGCCTCTTGCAAGACATCGTCCACATCGTCCCACGATGGCAGTAGTCCACGTAAAAACGACCGCACCTGTGGTTCATGTTCCAACAACAATTGGACAAACACCTCGCCAATGTCCCTGTCGCCCTTATCGGCGATTGGCAATTGGGTTTTGTCGTCAGGAGGACTTTCGTTCATACCAATTCACCCCCTGAGAACGTTAATTTGGACAAACGATTCGCGATCTACGCCAAAAAAATTCGACTCGTCCAAAGAGTGGTAGTCAAACCACAAGGATGGTGTCGCCTGTATCATCTCGTTGCACTCTGCGCCGCGATATCGACACAGCTAAGAATATTTATTTTCTAACACGATTGCGCGTCCAATCGCGGCAAAATGCCGCGTGGAGCACTAGGATAGATTTCGCTTTCGCGAAATTCTTCGCAATTCTTCATTCTTCTTACGGGCGATTCAATGCAAAGAACACAGAGAACAGGCGGCTTCACATTGGTGGAGCTTCTCGTGGTGATTGCCATCATCGGGATTCTAATCGGACTGCTGTTACCAGCGGTCCAAGCGGCTCGCGAAGCCGCACGTCGGATGAGTTGCAGTAACAATTTCAAGCAAATTGGACTGGCGATTCACAACTATCACAGTGCCTACAAGCAACTCCCGTTGCATGGGGCAGGCACGAACTCGCCGGGCGGTGGTGCACCGCCATTCGGCAATGCAGGACCATCCATGAACTGGTGGACCAATCACTCCCACAGCAACTCGTGGCGTTTGAGCATGTTGGTCGGGCTGACTCCCTTTATCGAGCAGCAAGGTATCTGGACAACCATCTCCAATCCCAATGAGGTGGATGCGACGAACCTGCTGAATCCGTTGACCCCGCCGTGGCCACCGATGGGACCGGCACCGGTTCAGGCACGCTACGGGCCGTGGTCGACTGAGATTCCGACCTACCGCTGTCCCAGCGATCCGGGTGTTGGCCTGCCGGCTCTTGGACGTACCAACTACGCAGCCTGCCTGGGCGATTCCTACTATTGGTCGATTCGTGGACCGCGTCGGTTCGATGGATCGGGCGCCTACCCATTGCACAGCGGCTGGACTCAACATTCTCGTGCGGCTGACCGTGGTGCCTTTGTACAGCACAAAGAAGCCAAATTCCGTGATGTGCTCGATGGCCTATCCAACACAATCGTGATGGGGGAAATTGTATCGGACCTGGGTGACCGCGACATCCGTACGATTCCCGTTCAACACGCTCAGGCCTACACCGATGTACGCGACAATCCCAGTTGGTGCGTGGATCAAGCCTACGCCGACGCTAAACGGCCACGATTTTGGCGCCCCGGCGAACCGACCTGGGGTCGTGTCAACGGGCGTGGATACCGCTGGGCGGATCACCGCGTCGGGATGACCGGGATGCATACCATTTTGCCCCCGAACGCTGGACTGTGTGCGCAGCGTTTCCCAGGCGGTGCGCTTGTCGCACCACCATCGAGTCGGCACCAAGGTGGCTGTCACATTCTGATGGGCGATGGCGCGGTCATCTTCATGACCGATTCGGTCGAAGCGGGTGATTCGTACGCGCCGATGGTGTGGCGAAACGGCACAGGTGCCGCCGCCCCCGGATCGATCAGCCCCTATGGTCTATGGGGTGCGCTGGGTACCAAAGCGAGTAGCGAAACCGTCGAAGAACAGCTGAATCAATAACAGCTGGTAGGCCCGACTCCAAGTAAGTCGAGCTTAAGAAGATCGTTTTTTGTCAGTCGACTTCGGCCCGAAGAAAAAGCCGAAGTCGGCTGGCTTTTTTTTAGACACGCTGAACCCATCTAGACAAACC
>JABDKS010000041.1 GCA_013002105.1 Pirellulaceae bacterium
CGATCAGGCGAATAGGGTGATGATCGGCGTAATCCAAAATAGATCCAACAATACTCCCTTCGGCGCCGATTTTATCGATCCCTAGACCAAGTTCTTTGGCAACGGCGCTATGCGGAGCATCGTCAGCCAACATTCCCCAGTTCGCCAGCGTCTGGCGTACGTGAGGGAATTTTTCCCAACGGTGATCTTCAACGTGGTGTGGATCAACATGCAACATTGTAAGATTGCCGCGATGTTGCAATGCAATTTTCAGAGCGTGCGCAAAGGCATTGGAACCTTCGTTCGAAAAATCAGTTGGATAAAGAACGCCGTACGGAGCAAACTCGATGGGATGATCGGTCATGATCGCGTTCACCTAGTGTTTGGATCGTGAAGTGTTTGGATCGTGAAGTGTTTGGATCGTGAAAATGAAGATATTGCACGCGACGTGAGGACTCGAGCGTCGCCGAAGGTGATCCTGGTCTTTACAACCCAAATGATACAACTTTGAATGGCCGAATAAAGCCGATTGATCAAAAAAGGCGAATGCAAGAATTTGCCATCAGTCGAGATACTGTATTCAATCGAGATCTGAGCTCACGCCGCTGATTTTTTTGCCGCATGCCGCATGATCACTCGCCAACTACGATTGCGGCGTGAGAGCCGCTATTTCTTCTTGAATTGCGAGAGCCGATGCCGATCGTTGATCGAGTTGCCCATATCGAGCCGCAGCCTCGATACGCCATTGCTTTGTCTCGCGGAGCGGTCCAAAGGTGTATCGCATTCGATCGAGCCTGGGCGTCTCGTGAGTCAGGTCGCGATCCTTGCTGACTGGCAACGTGCAGCCGTCAATGTTGCACAGTACCACGTAATCAAATAATCGCAGGTAACTGTCCATTTGGGCGATCGCCTGTTCGGTCGATTCATTCCCGGGACGGATGCGGGTACCAGCCGGAAACATTGCGAATACCCATCCCTCGTGACGTAGGCTCGCGATCGCCCGTTCGGCCGCGATGTTGATTTGCCTGCCTTCGTGAATTTCCGGCTCGGTGCGGGGCGATGCAAACCAACTTGGTGGTGATACGATCACGCGATTAAAGCACTGAACCAGCATGCTGGTTAGACCGACGTCCTCCTCCAACTTGCGACCGGCAACCCAGATGATCTTCTTAAACAACTCGGATTCTCCTTGGTCTTCCAGCAAAGCACCGAGTATCGGTACGTCAAGGTTGGAACGATGATTCAGGCACAGCAGGCACGAGTTTCCTTCTCGCCCTAATTCGACAAGCCGGTGCAGATTCTCCAGGCCAAAAACGCCGCTCTCGGGCAGCAACAACCGACGACACATGGCCACGAAATGAGGTTGACTCGCATAGTCTGCCCATCGCACCACGCTTTCGGACGTGAGCTCGGTCGACCGCACATTTGCAACATGTGTTTTCATTTCCGCAAGGACATCCGCAAAGACGATCGAAACATCGCCGCGCGGCAATGGGTCACGGTTTTCTTCGTACATCTCGTAATCTTAGTCCGCTTAGAATGGAGGTCCGTGAACAAACTTGGGTCGAGTTTTTGAAAGGTCTTTGTTCCAAGCTTGATATCAGCATTCTAGCCGACGAGATCCGAAGTGGAGCGAACGGAAGACCCCGTTCGATTGGCTCGTCATCGTTTCTGTGCTGCGATCATTTGTAGCGAGATCTACGACGCTATAGAATTAGGTCCAGAAACCCCATCAAAAATGGCATCTGTAGGATGCCTCAAAATTTTTGTAGTGCTATCTAGCGTAGACGCTTGTCCGAATCAAGTTTAACCGGGGTCTGTATTTTGGAAGTCTGGTGACGGCGATCCGCCTAGTCAGCACAACAGGTTGGCGCAAAAGGTTAGCGACATTGATTTTGCTCACGCCATGGTGGAGGTAATCGATGAATATCAAACATGCAATTCCGAATGCGGAATCAATGATGAATCGTCACGTGCACACGTTGACCCCAGAAATGAGTTTGAAAGATGTTGTGCAAGAACTGCGAAAGCACGATATTTCCTGTGCACCGGTGGTCAAAGAGGAAAAGGAGAGCAAGAAAACATTGATCGGGTTTGTCTCAGAAGGTGACTGCCTTGCTCATTTGTCAAGCGAGATGTTTTTCGGGAACCCTTGGCCTCCGCAGACGGCGGCCACGATTATGAATAAGCATCCGATTTGTGTCAGTCCCGGCGACGACTTGTTTTCAATCGCGTCGGTGGTTGTCAGTCGACGTCTACGTCACCTACCAGTCGTGGACGCGAATGACCAGGTGCTAGGCTTAATTAGTCGTCGCGAAGTCATTTCGTCGCTCGAAACTTTCTACGATCAAATGGATCAAGATTATCGATCGGAACACTTTCGACCGGATCTGCACGAAGTCATGAACTTGCGGTTTGTCACTGGCAAAGAATAAGTGGCCGTGCATGCTAACGAACAACTCAGGATGTTGTTCGTCTCATTGAGCAGCCAATGCAGATGAAAACTCGAGAGTGTTGTTCTGCGTGAATCGAAACGTTCGTCTTGCCAGTAGATCCCGCAAAGCAGGTGTCGGCTGTTGCTGTGACCCTGCAACGGCTAACTAGATCGACCCACCGACATCTTTTTCATCCTTGATGTCTCCAACCAGTTCCTCCAAGACATCTTCTAAGGTTACCACACCGACGGTTTTCTTAAGATCCTGGACAACTGCCAAGTGAATGTGCTGATCGCGAAACAGCGTGAGTAGTTCATCCGATTTGATCTGAGCTTCAACGACTACGGCGGGTCTTATAATTGATGACAAAGCTTCGGCAGATTGGTTTACTGCGGCCTTGAACACATCGCGACTCAGTGCGATGCCTTGGACGTTGTCCACCGATTTTCCAAAGACTGGATATCTTGAAAACTCGCTACGATTGACTTCCGCAATCGCTTGATTGATCGTGAATCCGGCCCCCAGCGCCTTGACGTGATGCAATGGCGTCATGATCTCACCGGCCGACTTGTCGTTGAGAATAAAAGCACGGTGGATCAATTGATCTTCGTCGCTTTCAATGTATCCGGCACGGTGGCCGATTCGAACAAGCGATCGAATTTGCTCCTCGGTGCCGATATGTCGCCTACCTTTTGTGAATTGATTTGACAACCAGCCAAAAGCGATGACCAAGGGGTAAAGCAGATATCGGCCTGCCTGAATCGGCGGCGCCGCGAATCGGGCAATCAGCGGCGCGTAGTGTGATCCGAGGGCTTTGGGAACGATTTCCGAAAAGACGATCGTGCCAAGTGTTAACACTGCGGTAATGATGACAATCCCCTGATTGCCGTACAGATCTAGTGCTTGTTGGCTGACAACAATCGGGCCCAGCACGTTGATGGTGTTGGTCAAGATCACAATCACAACCACCGACCGCGTGATCTCTTGCTTGACTCGACTCAAACGTCGGGCCCCCCACTTCCGCTGCTTGATTAACACGCCGATCTCAGGTCGTGTCACGCTCAGCACGGCCGCATCCACCGCCGCCATTAAACCGGACAGGACAAGGAAAACGGTCACCGAAAGCACCAACAGAAACATCAACTTGCCTTTTGGCTATCGGATCAAAAACAACGGCAACACCATCAATATCTACTTTTGAGCTGATCGGCGAATTTTGTGGCTCGGCTGAGGTCGTATTCGTTGGGATGTTTTCGGTTCAATCCGCCCAGCAGCCACAACGGACCGAACGTATCATGTCCTCGACAAGCGAAGTCTGCCACGACGTCAAATCCTTTTTTCTGCAATGCTCGTTTGAGGGGCAGATGGTACAGTCGCGACATGAATGGCAGACCGGACGACGAGAATACGAATGCACCACACCCCCGCCCAGCATCCTCGGGCAGTCGCTGCATCCAATCGCGTATCGATCGGTGAAAGCGCCCGTAGTAGATACCCGAACCCACTCCGATCAGGTCGAAATCACTGAACGACGGTAGCATCGTTTCGTCCGGATCCACAACTGTTGCGTCCAAGACATCTGCGATTCGATCCGCAACACGGCGCGTGTTCTGGTGATGCACCGATTTGCATAATACCAACGATCGAAACGTCATCTGATTCATTCAACCGGTATCCGGGAATCGCGCTGATCTTGTAATCCGCTGGTCTTGGGATTCAAGGAGAGACAATGAGTTCTCTGCCGCCGTCTCATCGCCCTCTACATGTCGATCTCGAAACCCTTGCGATTTTCACGCGTTAGAAACGTGTTGGCCTGCGCGTCGCCGATGATCTCTCGCTTGTCCGGATCCCATTTGAGTTCCCGATCCAGTCGCATCGCGATATTGGATAGATGGCAAATCTCCAGCATCCGGTTGTGAGACCAAACATCGGAAATCGGCTGCTTGCGCGACCGCATGCCTTCGATAAAGTTTGCTGTATGATTCTCGCTGACTTCGCCACCATAAACCGCTTCGACGGCGCCGTCGGGTAGCGGATTGTCCATCAGGTCTTCGACCGGCTTGCCGACAATTTTGCCGCGATTGACAAAGAATCGACCCTCAGTGCCTTCGAAGAGAATACCGTTGTCCCCGTCGCTGGTGATGATCATTTCGACGTCGTTTGGCATGTCCACTTGGATTTTGAAACTGGTCGCGGCGTTGTATTGATCGTGCGATTGTGGCTGACCGTCCTTGTACTCGACCGGCAAACTGAATTCCAACGGCGTGATTTTGCTTGGGCCGGTATCACTTGCACCCAGAGCCCAGGTCGCGATGTCGACATGATGGGCGCCCCAGTCCGTCAATTTGCCACCGGAGTATTCGTGCCAGTTGCGGAAGGAATAATGGCAATTGCTGTAAAGTGGTACGCCGCCGCCATATCCTTCTCGCAGTTCCGGCAGAGCCCGGTAATCTACTTTCGCCGCCGGACCGAGCCAGAAATCCCAATCGAGCTCTTTGGGAACGTCAGCCACCGGAATGACTGGTGATGCTGACATTCCATTGATACCGCAAGTGACTTTTTTCACGGTGCCGATACGACCCTCCTTTATCAAGGCGATCGCCTGCAGGAATCTCTGCTCGGATTCCGTTCGCTGCATCGTCCCGACTTGAAAAACACGGCCGGTTTCTTTCACGACCTTCTCGATCAACTTGCCTTCGGCGATGGTAAGCGTGAGTGGTTTTTCGCAGTAAACGTCTTTGCCCGCACGCATTGCTTCGACAGCAATCTTTGTGTGCCAATGATCCGGCGTCGCAATCATCACCGCATCGATGTCGTCGCGATCCAGAATTTCACGATAATCTTTGTACGCATCTGGTGCCTTTCCCTGTTTCTCTTTTGTCTTTTCGACGTTCTGACCGAGCACGTTTGAATCGACATCAGCCAGCGCCGCGAAATCAGCAAATTTGAATGATTTCGATGTGATGGTCCAACCTTGGTTGCGAAGACCGATGGTTGCGAAGACCGGACGGTCATTCGGGGAATCTTGCGCGAAAACACGCCTGGTCGATGAACTCAGGATCGAGGCGGTTCCAACGGCAGTGACACCTTGGAGAAAAATACGACGTGTTGTTTGGCGAGACGTTGACATCGATGTATTCCTATTGAGCAAAGAGACGGGCAGTCATGTGGGTTTGGCGCAAAATCAATCGTTCTGATGCAAAGCATGTTTGGACGTGCGTGTGCAAAAAACGTTTGCATCTCGGTAGATCTATCATAACAGGAAATTCGGCGTCATTTCGGTTCGTCGACAGCAACGGTCGATGGGGATCTTGTTGTCAATCGAATTGGCTCAAACTACCTCCCAGCGTTCAAGGGCGACGCATAGAGAAACTTCGCAGCGGCGATATCAAGTGGTGAACGGACTGATGGATACAATCGCATGATCGGAGTGCGAAACGGAGCGACACGAATTCGAATCGCATTGAACCGGTGTGTCCACAGACGACTCGTCTGCGGCAATTGTTTTGCGTCCGGGTGCAAACCGTTTACTGGCGGCAGGTTTGAACGGTGTTCTGATAGACCAGTGAGAACAAAGTACGGCTAGCCAACGTCGAATGTTTGCTTTGTCATGTGAAAAGGACTAAAATAGGGGCAAGCTCAAGCGATTTATTGAAAGCTTTGGTCGCGTATTGAAGGTTGCTTGGACACCTGAATGAATATGCAAACCTCAATGAATCAGTCATCGATATATTAGAACGAGCATCTGATATTCGAACGGACTCTGATTCCATGGCACGCGATCACTGAGCCAGATGTAGAGGCATTTGTCCGATGAACGTTCCAGACGCCCTATTGGCGTGCACCCTTGTTCTCGCGTCTGTTCTACTTGTCGGCTGTGATCACCAAGAGATTCGCTCGACACCCATGTCCGGTCGTACCGCCACCGTTTCCGCGATAGTGGAAACGATGGCGATGGCAGGTACTGCCGACAACGATTCCGACTCGCTCGACACCACGTCGCTTGATCAGATCGTTGTCGTAGATATTTGGGGTGACCGTCATCTCATCACTGACTTTGCAGTTGATATTGGCGACGTCGAAAATCGTGCCCTCGTATTGATTTTTATGGGCAGCGAATGTCCGGTGGCTCGCGTGTATGTGCCCACATTGATCGACATTGAAAGGGAGTTCCGGGACGATGGCATTCAATTTGTCGGCGTCTTTTCGAATGGCGGCGAGGACCTGTTGGACGTCGCGGAATTTGCACAGGACTATGAGTTGCCTTTCCCGGTCGTGAAAGACAGCGACGCGCGGCTGGCCGACTTTTTCGACGTCAAGCGTACGCCGGAAGTGGTGGTCATCGACCGCGGTCAGCACCCGGTTTATCGTGGCCGAGTGAATGATCAGTACCGACCCGGCGGGCGTAAGGTCGCGGCATCGCACAACTACCTGGCTGATGCGTTAACGCAGTTTGCCGCGGGTGAATCGGTCCTCGTCCCTCGCACGCTTGCAACGGGATGTCACATCGACCGACGTCAAGCGATCTCGGACCGCAATGACCTTACCTGGTCCGATATTTCGCCAATCATTCAACGAAAGTGTCAGGCCTGTCACCGGACCGGTGGCGTCGGTCCTTTTTCGCTGGCGACTTACGAAGAGGCGGTTCGGCACACGGAGATGATCGCCGAAGTCGTGACTGATCGGCGAATGCCACCACTGGCGGGAATCGTTGATGATCAGTTTGGGACATTTTCCAATCACCCAACGCTGACCGACGAAGAATTGGAAATGGTTGTTCAGTGGTGTCGCGGTGGCGCGAACGCTGGCGATGGCAGCGACGGGCCGTCGACCGTCGATTTCGGCTCGACCGATTTGATTGCCGATCCCGACGTCGTGCTTGAGATGCAAGAAGCGGTCGCGATTCCCGCTGACGGCACGCTGTCGTATCGCTATTTCCAATTGCCCACACATTTTGACGAAGACAAGTGGGTCACCGCGTGTGAAGTCGTCCCGAGCGACCCTTCGGTCGTCCATCACGTCATCGCACACATCTCGGGACGTAGAAAACAGCTGCTGTTTGGGCTCGGTGCGATAGTGAAACTGAACGGATTCAGCGGCGAAAATGCGCGTTGGGTGGGACAGTATACCGTTGGCGACGGGCTCGTTCGCTATCCGCCCGGCGTGGCCATGCGCGTTCCGGCTCGTTCTTACGTCACCTTGGAAGTGCATTACATGCCCAATGGCAAACCGACTCAGGATCGGACAAGAGTCCTGATGACGTTGTCTGACGAGCCACCCAAGCATCGTGTGCGTTCAGTCGTATTTAATAAACGTGGTTTTACGATCCCCGCACATGATCCGTATCTCAGGATTGATAACACTTGGCGATTTGAGAAACCGTCCATGCTGTTGTCGATCCGCCCCCACATGCATTACCGTGGCAAGCATTGGCGGTACACGTTGCGTTTTCCCGACGGACGTGAAGCGACCCTTCTAAAGGTCCCACGCTGGCACTACGACTGGCAGCTGGGTGCCATCTTTGACACACCGATCCCGATCCCTGCCGGCACCGAATTGTTGATCACAGCAATTTATGACAATTCGACTCATAACCCGAATAATCCTGACCCCACGGTCGACGTCCACTGGGGCTTACAAGACGTTGACGAAATGATGGCCGGCGGGATGCGCATTGTCGAACTGTCCGATGCAGACGCGTGGAGCGACAGTCAAAAGCCATCAGGTTGAGTCGAAGTCCCTGCGGCGTCAATACTATCGCGATGCGCAGGTTTATGCAGGTCGTAAGCATTAGCGAGCGTCCGCGAGTCGTAGTAGTCACACACGTCTGCATCGTCTCGGGAGATAAGGTGCATCCAGTCGGCCGAAAGTAGACGATAGCTAATCCTGTGCGATTGTTGTCTACAGGAAGTCACGTGTTTGTGGCTGTGTCATCAACGTAAATCACGTCGGAATTTCCGTTGCGCGTCCTGGGAACACACGTTGATCAACCTGCCTCTTTCCATACGACACGGCGCGGGTGTGTTATGCCTCTTGGTGTTCGCGCCGCTTGTCAGCGTGGCGGAACACATCGAGCCGCCCCAGAATCCGTTCTTGGCGGATTCGCCTTGGCCGATTTCACATCAGAACTCCTATCTGCAGGGTTCGTCGTCGCTCCCGGGTCCGTTGCGGGGTGATCGGTTCCGTGTTCAATACCAAGACGCCGAACCAGGATCGATCACGCTGGCGTATGGTCCAAAAGACGATCGCGGGAACCGCGCGATCTGGGGCAACTCGCTCAAGCACATCTATAAGATCGATGCAAATGGTAAGAAGTGGATCTATGCCGTTCGCCAACCGCGCCGACGTCCGATCCGATCGGCGCTTTCGGGAGCCTACTGTCTGGTCGATTGCGATGGTGTTTTCTATACAGCGAACTTGCAGACCATCGAGGCGTTTGGCGATCAATGCGTCGGCAACAGCTTGTCAGGCATTCGCAAATTACGGCAATTCAACATCCCCGCATGCCAGGTGCAGTCCGATTCGGAGAAGATCATTGGCTTGAACATGACGTATGACGGTTTCCTGGTATTCGTTACGAGCCACGGGACTGTCGGCGTCTTGTCCCGCGACCTGAAATGCCAGTCGTTCGTGCGGACCGGCAAAAATGAACGCGTTTCCAATTCGCTTGCGGTCGACGAAGACGGCGGGATTTATGTCGTGACGACCAAATACATGTATCGATTTCAATGGGATGATGCTGGACTGACAACGAGGTGGAAAGCACCGTACAAGACGGCGGATCAAGATTTCCCGGGCCGGTTCGGTGCGGGTTCGGGTACGACACCATCACTAATGGGTGTTGGCGATCAGGACAAATTTGTGGTGATCTGTGACGGACAGAGACTGATGCACCTGCTGCTGTATTGGCGCGACGAAATCCCTGCAGACTGGTGCCCCATCGATCCGCGCAATCCACGTCTCGCCGCCGAAACACCCATCAGGTTCGGCGATCGCGAAACGTCACGTTCGTCGACGGAACAATCGGTGTTGGTCAGCGGTTACGACGCCGCAGTGGTCAGTAACGACTATGGGCAAATTCGCAGGCGACCCAAGTCGCGTACGATGACCGACTTCCTGAGGGCTTATCTGTCCGGTCATGAGCACATTCGTCCTTATGGTGTCGAAAAGTTCAGTTGGGATCCGATTTGTCGTAGATTGACTTCGACGTGGGCCAACCGGTGTTTGAGTTGTCCCAACGCAATCCCAACGATGAGCCGTGCAACGATGCAGATGTACTTCATCGGCAACCGCGAAAGAACCTGGACGCTCGAAGCCGTCGATTGGAACTCCGGCGCGAGCAACTTCTTTTTGCCCTTGGGCAACAAACAGCGATTCAATAGCTATTTCAGCGGAACGCAGATCGGGACAAGCGGTGACATCGTGACAGGAACGTTCACGGGATTGCTAAGAATTTCCCCGGAGAGGTGATAGAGCGCGCGAAATCGCACCGGCCTTCACTTCGTTAAATACCTCGATCACGCGGGATCATTGCAATTGTCACAATCGTGATAACGCGACGGACTGGTCACGGCGGAACGTCGCCAATGTTCTCGTCTGCGAAATTCCTGGGTTGAACAGGTTTCTAGTGGACGGCCGTTAATCGTGGGATACGGTCCAAAGGACAGTTAGTCGGCACGCGGGATTTTGGCGAATGTGCCGCTACGCGAGGAACCACGTAGATTGTTCCTTAGGCTTCGAAACTGGGGATGCTCGCAACATCGCCGTGATGGGGAAAACTATGCAGACGATCGTCGAAAACGAGTGTCAAATCGGCGAACGCCAGGAAAGCGAAGCTGACGGGTTTGGACGTATTCTGGTTGTCGATGACATCGAGATGAATCGCGATATGTTGTCGCGACGACTCATTCGTAAAGGTTATCAAGTAACCTGCGCCGCGAGCGGTCAAGAGGCACTTGATCTGATCGACCAAGATTCATTCGATGTTGTTTTGTTGGACATCATGATGCCCGGCATGAGCGGCTTTGAAGTATTGGAAGTAATACGATCGCAGCATGGTCCGACGGAACTGCCCGTCATCATGGCGACCGGAAATGACGGGAGCGAGGACGTCGTCATGGCCCTGACAATGGGCGCCAACGACTACCTGATCAAGCCCTTGGATATCCTTATCACCGATGCTCGAGTTCGCACGCAGATTGCTGCGAAGAAATCGGCTGAGAACTTAGCGAACGAAATTCGCGAGCGAAAGTCCGCCCAAGAGACGCTCGCGCTGCATGCCAAAAAGCTGGAATCCGCAAACGAGCAGCTTGTCAGTGCGAAGCAAGAATTGCAACATTCATTGCGAGCGTTGAAACACAAGAATCAAGCATTGGAAGAATTCTCGTACGTCGTCAGCCACGATTTGCAGGCACCCATTCGCAAGGTGATCTCGTTCGGAAAACTTTTGAAAGCTGACTTAGGTGACTCGCTGAACGAGGATGCCGAGAAAGACTTGGGATTCATGGTCGACGCGGCACAACGGATGCGGATGTTGGTCCAGGACCTTTTGGAGTTGGCCAAAACCGACTTGGCCCGCGTCGACAAATCAGTCGACATGAATGTTTGTGTGGATGCGGCCTTGGATATTCTGTCCGAGCAAGTACGTGAATCCAAAGCGGCGATTGTCAAAGCGGAGTTGCCGACGATCACCGGAAATGAAACATTGTTAACGCAGTTGTTTCAAAACCTGATCGGAAACGCACTGAAATTTGTGGCCGACGACGCGCCATTGGTGGAGATCACTGCAACTTTGGAAGGTGGCAAGTGGATCTTTGGGGTCAAAGACAACGGAATAGGTTTCGCGGACGGTCATGCCGCACACATCTTCAAACCATTTCAGCGGCTACATCGCCAAAACGATTATGAGGGCACCGGCATTGGTCTCGCGATCTGTAATCGTGTGGTACAGCGTCACGCCGGCCGGATCTGGGTCGATTCGGAGCCTGGCAAGGGATCCCACTTTCTGTTCACACTACAGATGGACGACGACGCGTAGAGCGGTGATCGATCTTCGCTGGAAACCCCGACGCCGGGGAGTCCAACGTAAACGATTCCCCCGCGATAGCGAAGGCTTGTACGCTCCGAACGATGGCGAATCAGGCTACGCCGGTCTGAAGCCAGTCTCTAACCGCTCCATACATCTACAGGATGCCAATCTGATAACATGGCGTCCGCCCATCGACGGACGGTCATGACCCGCGCGAGATCGTTACATTCGGGCGTCGCCAATGCGTCAATCGACGGCGTGCTTCTCGAGGTGTGATCGCCAAGGTCATGAATTCTATCCAACGCCGTGCGATAACGATTTCCGGTGTGGTTCAGGGCATCGGTTTTCGTCCCTTTGTCTACCGATTGGCATCGCAGATGCACCTGCACGGGTTCGTTTTGAACCGCTCGGGTCAACTGCTGATCGAAGTGCAGGGAAAGCGATCCGATTTGGATCAGTTCATTGCTCGGTTGCAATCGACTCCGCCGCCGCTGTCTAGGATTGACCAATTGACTTGGGCATGCATTGCGTCAGTAGACGAGCTTGGTTTTCGGATTGCAGAAAGCGGATCTGATTCGATCACTCCCGTGTTCGTGTCACCCGACATTGCTACCTGCTCCGCGTGTCGCCGTGAATTGTTCGATCCGGCAAATCGTCGACATGGATACCCGTTTCTCAGTTGCACTCAGTGCGGTCCGCGTCTGACCATTATCCAGTGCGCACCTTATGATCGGATCAATACGACGATGGCATCGTTCGCAATGTGTGATCGATGTCAATCAGAGTACAACGACCCGTCTGATCGCCGATTTCATGCCCAACCGATCGCATGTCCCGATTGCGGACCGCAAATGCAGTTGCTCGACGGCGACGGATGTCCGATAGAGACGGATGACCCCATCAAGGAACTGTGCGCGGCGTTTGCCCGCGGAGAGATCGCCGCGATCAAAGGCATTGGCGGTTACCACTTGGTTTGTAGCGCCACCGATGCTGCGGCAATCAAAAAGCTCCGCCTGCGCAAAAACCGAGACGAAAAACCCTTCGCCTTGATGGTGGCTGATGCGGACGTTGTCACACATTGGTGCAGCATGAATGCAGCCGAACGCGCATCGTTGGAGTCCATTCATCGTCCCATCGTATTGCTTCGCAAGTGCAAAGACACGCCGCAAATCAGCAGCGACATTGCTCCCGATAATTCGATGCTTGGCCTAATGCTGCCCTACACTCCGCTGCACGCGTTGCTGCTGGATGCATGGGGTGACCGGCCGCTCGTGATGACGAGTGGCAATCGCAGTGACGAACCGATCGCAAAGGACGACAGCGACGCAATCGATCGATTGCAAGGAATCGCGGATCTATTTCTCGTTCACAACCGACCGATTCGCGTTCGTTGCGACGATTCGGTGACTCGCATCGTAGCGGGAATCGAGTCGCCCATTCGACGTTCACGCGGGTACGCGCCGATGCCGATCCAGTTGCCGTACGCCTGCGATCGGCCAACCCTTGCGGTCGGTGGTCAACTGAAAAACGTGTTCGCGCTGGCCAGGGGCGATAGTGGTTTCCTGAGTCACCACATTGGCGATCTTGAACACTTGTCGGCCTTCAGCGCCATGCAGGCTGACATCGTTCTGTATGAACAGCTATTCGGAATCCTCCCCGAGCGGATCGTCCATGACTTGCATCCCGATTATGCGTCGACCACCTATGCTTTAGAGCGTGCGGAACGTGAGTCGATGACGGTGATTGGTGTTCAACATCATCACGCGCACTTGGCCAGTTGTATGGCCGAACACCGCCTTGACGGTAAGGTGATCGGTGTCGTTTTCGACGGCAGTGGGTACGATAGCGACGGCACGGTTCGAGGCGGAGAGTTCCTGGTCGGCGGGTATGAATCGGTTTCACATGCGGCTCGACTTCGACGCGTGCGACTGCCCGGTGGCGATAGAGCGGCCAAAGAACCGTGGCGAATGGCACTCAGTTACCTGATCGATGCCGAGTGCGATGTCGATTGGGTTTTCGCGAATACGCCGATCTCCTCCGACATGATCGGTGTTGTCCAGCAAATGATCGCACGCGGTTTTAATTCTCCTTGGACATCCAGTGCCGGTCGGCTCTTTGATGCTGTCGCAGCATTGGCCGGTGTCCGTCTGCATGGGACGTTCGAAGGTCAGACAGCGATGCAGTTGGAGTCGCGGGCCAGTGGTGTGCCGTCTAGTGACACGTATCCGTACGAATTTTCCGATGAGACGACTGGGTCCGGCGAGTTCGAGATTGACACGCGGTCAATGATCCAGGGGATCGTTCGGGACCGCCGCGGCCAGGTGGATAGCGGCGTCATTGCGCGGCGGTTTCACGATACCTTGTCCGCAATCATCGTCGGAACTTGTTTGCGGCTCGCTGATGAAACCGGACTCGATCGTGTTGCTCTTAGCGGTGGCGTTTTCATCAATGCCATTTTGTGCGAACGAGTTGTGGACCTGTTGACCGCCAAGGGGTTGCGTGTGTTTCGTCATCAGGTCGTGCCCTGCAACGATGGCGGCCTGTGCCTCGGGCAATTAGCGATCGCGGCACGCGTTTCGGAGTGACCCGCATTTGGGAAATAGCGGGGGACCGCGAACGTCATTGCCTCCGATAAAATTCGCTGCGACTGGAACCTAATGAATCTCGATCCTCGTCGGTTTGCGGCATGGAGGGTCGAGTGTTACTCTGAGACGAACTGCAAATCACTTCATACGACACTCACGGGGGGAAGACTCGATGTGTCTTGGTATTCCCGGTAAAGTCGTCGAGACATTCACCGAACACGACATGCTGATGGGTAAGGTCGACTTCGGCGGAGTCTCGAAACAGGTCTGCTTGCACATGACGCCGGAGGTCCAAGTGGATCAGTATGTCATCGTGCACGTTGGATTCGCTTTGCAGGTGATTGACGAAGACGAGGCGCAGCAGATTTTTACATTTCTGCAGGCGATGGACGATCTGGATGAGTTGAGCGAGCCCGAATCGGATGTGGAGTCGGTGCCGTGAAATTTCAAGATGAATACCGTGATGCCGCCGCCGCAAAGAAGCTGTGTCAAGCAATCGCTGAGATTGCCACGCAACCATGGACAATCATGGAGGTTTGCGGCGGGCAAACACATACGATCGTTCGCTACGGCATCGACGAATTGTTGCCGCAGCAGGTTGAATTGGTACACGGTCCCGGGTGCCCCGTCTGCGTGACACCTCTGGAATTGATTGACAAAGCAATCGAGATCGCATCGCGCGAGGACGTCATCTTCTGCTCGTTCGGCGATATGCTGCGAGTCCCTGGCAGCCGCAGTGATTTGTTCGAGGTCAAGGCTCGCGGGGGCGATGTTCGGATCGTTTACTCGCCGCTCGACTGCCTGAAAATTGCGGAGCAGAACCCGACACGAACGGTTGTTTTTTTTGCGGTCGGATTTGAAACCACCGCTCCGGCCAACGCGATGTGCGTTTGGCAAGCCAAAAAGCGAGGCATCGAAAACTTCGCCGTGCTTGTTTCGCACGTCCTGGTCCCTCCGGCGATGGAAGCGATTCTGTCGTCGTCGACCAACCGTGTCCAAGGTTTTTTGGGGGCAGGCCATGTCTGTTCGGTGATGGGATACAAGGAATATGAACCGCTGGCACAGAAGTATCAGATTCCAATTGTTGTGACCGGATTCGAACCGATCGATCTGCTCGAAGGGATCTATCGATGTGTTGCCATGTTGGAGCGTGGCGATGTTGG
>JABDKS010000059.1 GCA_013002105.1 Pirellulaceae bacterium
CGAATCAGCGTGGCTTTCCGGGCGACTAAAGCATCTCAGTGATAGGTAGCCGACGACGCGTGCGGAAATCCAATGCAGTGCGATCGGCCCTTACACGTCGCAATCGAGCGTCAAGCCGCATTTCATCACCGGTTCGATGAATGCCAGACGCGTGCCGCCGTACTCGCGCAAATCCCAATCACCGGGTGGTAATTTTTCGTGCTCGAACTTCTTTTCCGTCTCCGCGACCAACACGCTACCGGGCGGCGCATGATTGAGAAAACTTCGGATCAACCCGTTCAGTGGATCCAGTGACTCTTCCCACAAAATGTAGGGAGGACACAGAAAGACAACCCATGCAATATCGTCTATCGGTGGACCGAGAAGCTGCGAACCGATGCGAAAGGCGTCGCCATTGAGAATCTTTAATCGATCCGCTACGTCCAAATTTTCAGCCGTCTTTTGGATATATCTAATCGCATGCTTGGATTGTTCCACCGCGACAGCCGAACTCGCTCCGCGACTGATCGATTCAAATGCAAGCGCGCCGGTGCCGGCAAACATGTCAAAACAAATGGCCCCTTTGACCGCGCGATTGAGAATATTGAAAAGGTTTTCGCGAATATTGTCCTTCATCGGACGCGTAAACTCTTCGCCGTGATATTGAATCGGCCGGCCCCGCATCTTGCCGCCAATCACACGCAACTTGGTAGACTGAGCCTTTTTGGCGGACGACTTAGAATGCGGTCGTTTACTGGTGGGGGTTTTGCGTTTCTTCGCGGCCACGATTATTTTTCGCCTTAGACATCATTTCTTCGATTCACAGCGGCGCAGTATAACGACCCATCGGAAATCTGCTCGTCGCTAGAAATCGACGTACGCAACACGGCACACAACACATGGCACAAAAGGCATTTTGCCCCGTAATTGGGCCGCGAACGAATGATTCAGTCGCGGCGGCCCAAACCGAATGTCGTCGGGCTGCGTACGGGCGGGCATGGCTGGGGGGCATTTGCCCGGTCGCGGGCATTGGGCTGGCGGTCATTGGGCGAATCGAGCGTATTTGCAATCCCGGATGCGGCCGTCACGGTGTCCGACCTAACCTCTCCACCTCCTACGTCAAGATTGTCTCGGCCAACCATTCCATCCTTGATTGAATCCTTATGCGCTGCTCGTTCCTAAATGTTACCCACGGAATGCCTCTTGCCGATCGCATCTTTGGCTGGCTTGTCCCCATCGTCGTTTTGGCATGCTGGTCGTCGATGTCGATCGGGCAAGAGCCAGCATCGAAAGATCAAGAGCCAACAACTCTGTCGCTGCCCGCGTCAGGCGATACCACCGGCCAAACAGCTGATACGCCGCCTGGGTCGACCGAAGCGGCCGCTTTGGAGTCGGTAGAGATTCCGCCGGAACTCCTCCAAGCGAGGCGGGAAGCAAAGGATGAGTTTTTGAAACTGCGTGGCCAGTTGGCTGTCGCAATGGGTGAAATGCGGGCAACCTTCATTCGATACCAAAACGACGAAGACCGGTCGCCTGAAGCTCAAGAACGCTATCGACAACAGCGAAACGCAACGCGCAAAATCATGAATGAAATGTTCGACGCTGCGTTGAACGTGATCCGGTTCGGCTCAGATGACGAGGCCGCGACCTACTTGGCGACCATGATCGAGCACCGCTACAACAAGGACTACTATGACGCGACGATGATGGAAGCCGGCGCCAGATTGATCGACGGCAGCGTGCGACTGGCATACATTTTTCCGGCAACTGCTCGATCGGCCGTGGTCAGCGGTGACTTTGAACTAGCCAAGCAATTGTACGACGCATTGGACGAAGAGACGCTTCCGGACATCGACAAGGCAATTCTGCACACAATGGGTAGTTTGCAGGAGCAGTGGGAGAAAGAGCAGGAGTTACAAAAGCAAGATGGCGAGGCGGAAAATCCGCTGGTCAGTATGATGACGACGCGTGGCGAAGTCACGATCGAACTCTTTATCAACAGTGCGCCGTCAACCGTCGCGAACTTCATCCAACTGGTCGAGAAAGGCTATTACGACGGATTGGATTTTTATCAGGTGATAGATCACTTGTTGGCACTGACCGGTGACGAATCTGGTTCCGGGACGGGAACATCGGGCAAGTTTTTATTGGACGAACATGAACGCGAGAATGCGCGAATGCCCTTGGCGGGATCACTGGTCATGGCCAAGCAACCCACCAGCGTACAGGGTCAGTTCGTTCCAAATTCGGCAAGTGCTCAGTTTGCAATCTTGTATCTGCCGATCGCGGCGATCAGCGATCAGCAAACCGTGTTCGGCCGAGTAATCGAGGGGATGGATGCAATCTCGGAACTGCGTCGTGTCGACCCGAGCAAGGAAAAGAAGAAAAACGAAATACTGTTGCCCCCCGACAGGATCCTGGAAATGAAGGTGATTCGACGTCCGGAGAAATTGCCCGAGATTCAATACTTTGACGCCCAGACCCCTGCTCATGATCATGATCACGACCACGATCATGCCCCCGTTGCCCCCTGACGAGTTGGAACGCCCCCGGGAATCGCCCACCCGCCTGTCGCATGGTTCTGTCTGTTGCATGGATCTGTTTGTCGCATTGATTCATGGCAGCTATTCTTTAGTCAGTCACGTACCGTTCGAGTTATCGCAGCCTTAGGGCTGAAACCGGCTCGGTTTGCACAGGCCTAGCGATCTCAGGCCTGGCGAACTCAGGCTTGGCGAACACCCCGCAATGTAAGAACGATCCGACCCCGCCTCCATCTATTCTGACGACGAAGAACCACTAGCCCGCAATGCCCAAGCCTTCGCCATCTCGCG
>JABDKS010000092.1 GCA_013002105.1 Pirellulaceae bacterium
CTCCAACCTTGATGCTTTGTGCGTCGGCGATGTCTCAGAACCACTGGCCAACGAAATTGAAAGACCGACGAATTGTCCGTATGCCGACGGACTTCAAAATGAGTGGGCGTTGGAACTCGATCAACAGGTCCATGTGCTTCAACAATTTGTCGATCAGTCGGTGCAGGGGACCGGTACCGGCATGGCTCCGCTGACCATCCTGTGTGATCAGGCAATCGATCGACTGCACGAGGATGCCGACGCCGTGGTTTGCCTGGGCGCAACCCCTTATGAATCAGATTTCCCGACGCGTCACGGTCTGCACACCTCCCGAATCGCGATGGCCATCGGATTGGAAATGGGCTTGGGCCGCGAGCAGTTGATGGACTTGGGTATGGGGTGCATGATCCATGACCTTGGCATGCACAAAACCGGGGTTTCGCAGTTCGAGACGAAAGGCAAGATTACGGATCGTCATCGCCGATTGCTCGCGGACCATCCGGTTCATTCCGTCGAGATTGCGGGACAGTATGGCGACGAAATATCCGAAAGGGCGCAAATGGTTGCCTATCAGATCCATGAACGGATTGATGGCAGCGGATATCCGCGCGGTTTCGGGCGCGATCAGATTCATTCGCTTGCCAAGATCGCAGGCGTCGCCGAAACGTTTGTCGACCTACTGGCACCGCGACCCAATCGAGTCGGATTCCAAGGATACTACGTGGTTGCCCATCTATTGGACCAAATGAAGGCGGGTAAGTTCGAACCGCCCGTGATCCGAGCATTACTGCAAGCAACCTCCCTATACCCAATTGGGAGCTGCGTGGAATTGAGCAACGGGAAAGTGGGCCGTGTGATCCGCACCGGCGCTCAACAATTTGATCGTCCCACCGTAGAGATTTGGGATCGACGCGACTTGGAATCGAACCCGGATATCATCAACCTCCGAGTCGACACCGGCGTGTCCATCACCGCGCCCATCCCATCGATGCAAGCGGCGCCCCAGCATCAGAAGGCTTGAACGGCGCAGAAACCAAAGTTGAACCAGATCGTGGCGAGGGCACGCGAGCTTGTACTTGCAAACGCTTCGAATTCTCCGTGGACAATGAAAGGGCCGCGGCACCGCTGTCAACTCCACGTGAGATTTGTTTAAAAAACTTTGGTGGATGCCCTCGTTTCTTTGCGGACTTCCCCAGCCATCGAACAGAACCTGTTTGCATCGATCTTCGTAACAACTCTGTCACGAGGGCGAGTTTGCCAGTTGCTTGATGCTGGCGGAACCACTCGATCAAAGTGTTCACTTTCACCAAAGTGTTCCACGGTTGGAGTGTTCCCCGGTTTCCGGGCGCTGGACGGAACGGCAATGAGACGTCTGCCGGCGGATCTAGCAACGTCTTCCGCGAACAACCGGAACTGGACATGGGTCATCCACCTTTGGGGTCACTCGGCAGGTTTCTGTACACTCAGAATCCTTTCTATTTGATCAGTTGCTTTTTGATGATCTATGGGTTGCAGTTGGGGGCAGCCTCTTACGGCGGTGACTTCTTTTTCCGCTCCGTCTTCTTGACCTTCAGTCTGGTCGCTTACACCGCCTTGATGGTTGTCACCGCGATTGGTGTCATTCGTTTGGGCAAGGTTTGGCAAGACGCCCGATCGATCTTGTTGGTGGTCGTGATCGGACAAATTGCATTATCGGTCGGTCTGGATGAATACTGTGTGATCGATTGGAACATGGCCAGCGGGATGCTGATGTTTGGGGCCGTGTTCTCCATCGCCGCGACGGAGTTGATTCTTCGCGCGTGCCGAATGCGGTTTCCGTCGTGGTATCGGATCAGTTTCTATCTGTTGTTGCTGTGTTTCTTCGCAGCGCCGATCGCGTTGGGTTACGCCGTTCGCGAGAACCACTTGCGATTGGCGAACTGGGGAGCCCCATTGTTCTCGACGGCGATCGCGGGCGGTTTGCTGTTGCTCGCTCCGGCGGTTAGGCGTGGCGCGGCACTGGTTCAAGACAACGGGACGCCCTGGGATTGGCCGCTTTATCCTCTCAGTGCGTTCGTGATTCTGGCGGTGGTTGCCATGATTCGCGCGCACGCCATCTGGATGTCGTTTGGATTCCTCGGAATGCCGGTTCAATTCGAACCGTTTCTGTTGATGCCAATCGCTCTTGCCGGACTGGTACTGGTGGTGGAATCCGATGGAACCAAAACAACGGGACGAACACATGGGGCAATGGGATTTGCACCGGCGCTGCTCGCATGCAGTTTCTCGCGTCAGGGAATGA
>JABDKS010000114.1 GCA_013002105.1 Pirellulaceae bacterium
CCAACAGGATGTTCGACACCGACGGCCGCCAGGAAAATACACCCAATGACGCATTCGTTTCTCAAACGCCTACGTAGAATGGCACTCGCTGCTTTGATCGCCGGTAGCTTCACCGGCCTGACGAGCAGCCCGATCGATCCGAGTTTTCAGAACGTTTTTGCCGCCGAAATTCAGTCGGATCCCGTTGCACTCGAACCAGCCGAACTGTGTGGCTGGGTTGAAGAAAGCACGTGCAACTACGTTCCGCCAGCACCCATCGCCACGACGCCTATGTCGGCCCAAAGAGTGACGGCGAACCCAGTTGCAATCGATGTCCCATCGGAGATTGTCGATCACGGTGACGCACTGGGAACACACGATTCGATCGCCTTGAGGACACGCACCTCCACCTCCTTTGAGTCTTCGATTGCGGCTATCGCGGCGACCGCATGTGCCAGTGCGGGGATCTCGGTCGAACAGTTGATTGAGCCCTTTGCAATGGTCGGTCCCAACGAATCGAGTTCGATCGATTCGATCGAAGCGTTGGAGCATTGGTGGGAGCAGGCCAAGACAGCGACCAACGCACAATTCGAGGCCAACAAGACAAACAACCGCGTTGCCAACTCGGACGCATCGCCAACGGGCGATACCCGGTCCGCTGGTAACGTTCAAGAATCCTCTGCAACTGCTGCTGACGCGGTTGCCAGCGAAGTCAGTTCCCGCGACGACGCTGTATTGAATATTGTCAGCTTCGTGCCGATTGTCGATTTTAGTAGCGAGCTTGAACTCAGCGACTCGTGGGCCCCACTTCTTGCCAGCGCCTCCAATGCTGACGTAGTTCGACCGGCTAAGAACGACCTGCCGTTTCCCCTTGATTGGGATCATCGAGATGACGATCAATGCCCCGAAGTGGTCATTGACGATGAGACCGCCCAAGCGTTGGAAAGGTTGGCTAATGATGACGCGATGAATGCACCCGAACGGCATCTCCAGTCGTTCGGAAAGAGTGTTCTCGTCGATTCATTGGCCCGTGATCATCATTCCGCTGCTAACGGAGTTGCGACGAAGACTCCGTTTGCAGGCAGTTCAGCGATGATTGCGACAATAGATCAGGTTTATATGCCATATGACCTTGCGGCACGCGATCTTCATGTTGACAGTCTCTTTTCCTTGGCGAAGCGACCGTTCTGCATTCGCAGTCGAGTCGAGTTATCAGAGTTGCCCCTGGCAAGGAGCCCTTACGCCCCGAATGTCTCGAACGAGCATGACGAACTCGATCGAAACAGCGCAATGGAAGCCGATACCCATTTTGCGCACTCTGAGACAGCGGACTGTTTACTGGAGGAATGGATATGGCACGCGGAATCTGTCGTGGCAGTGGACAATGATTTCCGTGATTGGCTCCGGCCGAAGAAGTTCGGACAGAAGGTTGCTGATGTCGTGGTAAGTAGCAGCCAAGTCGCCGAAGTGGTCGCCCAACGTCTGGCCTTGGTCTGGCCTGATGCTGAACCACAACCTCTTCGTCCGGCCGGAGCCCAACTGTTGGCCCGTGCTGGGGCTCAACCGACAAATGCCGCTGCTAACCCGGTCGATACAGAGCAAGTTTCGCCGCAACGCTCGAGTGTCGATCCCGATCAGTTGCTCGCGCAGTGGATCAAGACCGCTGCATCTGTGATCTCGATCGCTCAGCAACAGTTTTGCGATTTCACCGCCACCCCGATTGTGATCGCTGCAAAACGCAAGAAGCCCTCGCCAGCTAGATCGGACATCCCGGGATCCGAAAGCTCGCCAACACGAAGATAAACTCCACCGACCCAATCCCAGATTGAACTTCCCCGGTGGAATCATCGGCGGAATTCAGCCAAGCCCAGTGGCCCTGCACCGTGGCACTCCCTCTGAATTCCCCCGCCCAAATCCGCTCGTTCTCGCAATTCCCTCCCTTGCCGAGAACGAGCGGATTTTTCGTTGCCAAACCCGCGGATTGGAGCGACGCCCGGTTGACATTTTGCGAATTTAAACGAGTGTTTAAAACACTTGTTTAAATTCCTTTTCTGTGACGTTTTTCGTGTCAGTCGACCCCCCCACGCAATCCAGCCCGATCACTCCGCAGGGGAACTCCCTCACCGAGCCCGGCGGTTGTGATGGACCCGCGGGCCACCGGGGTTCCTCGCATGGGGATGCTGCGTCGCTCGAGTCAAGCGGGTCACGGGAATCAAGCAGCGATGAAGTCACCGACGCGGACGCTCGCTCGCGATTGCTCAACCAAGCGGGGCCAGTTTTTGCACGATCGGGATTCGATCGCGCGACGATTCGCGAAATTTGCGGGGCTGCCAATGTTAATGTCGCTTCCGTCGCGTATTACTTCGGCGACAAAATGGGTTTGTACCGGTCCGTTGTCGCACAGATCCGTGACACCCGAGAACGACGGTTCCCGAGTCCGCCGAATCTTGGTGATGTAGAACCCGAAGTCGCATTGGTGCGATTGATTCACACGATGTTGTCGCGAATGCTGAAGTCGGATCCGTCTGGATGGGAAACGCAATTGTTGATGAGGGAAATGGATCACCCGACGGTGGTGTTTCAGGAGTTGGTCAATGATTTTTTTCGCCCGGTGTTTGACCAGTTGAAATCGACGATCGTCCGTTTAATCGGTCGTGGGGCAGTTGACAGCGACTTTGACGCAAATGCCATCGACGAAAGCGTCGTCGAACAATTCGCCCTCAGCGTCGTTGGTCAGTGTTTGTACTATCGACTTGGTCGTGGCGTGATCGATGTTTTAATTCCTCGCGGCAGGCAGCAGGAAAGCTTTGACATTGATTCGCTTTGCCAACACATCGCGGCGGTCACGTTGTCGGCGGCCCATAATGCGTCGTTCCTGCACCAAAAACGTGAACTCGCTCCGCTGATCGAGCAATTCAAAGCGACTGTTGGTTCGGATGTAACGGCGCACCGGGCCGAATCAGGCAACCCACTTTCTTCTAAACCGAATATTGATAAGTAGCTGATATGGTTGATCCGGACAGTGCTTCAGCAACGAAGCGAACACCGCCACCACCGCTTGACGACGGTGCGTGCACGTCTGTGCCGCCGACGACATCGGCGGCACCAAAACGTTCTGAGTCGAACATGCCGACGAGCTTGTTGGTCAATGTGGTGATTCCGCTGGCATTGCTGGCGGTCGGTGCCGGTGTAGTGCTGGCCTGGGGAAGTGTCAAACCCAAGGCTCGTCCGGATGCTGATAACACGCGAGCGGGTCGGATGCAGGCACTTGCGCCGGTGCGCGTACAACGACTGCAATCACTGGCCACCACCGGGCGGCAGTTGCAATTGGAAGTCGACGGGACCGTCGTGCCGTTTCGAGAGGCCGTCGTGGCCGCAGAAGTAGCCGGGCGAATCGTATTCAAGGCCGAGGGGTGCGAAGCGGGAGCGATCGTGCAGAAGGGCCAGTTGCTGATGAGAATCGACGACACGGATTACGAATTAGAAGTCGATCGTCTGACGCGACAAAAAGAACAAGAGTATCAAGCACTCCAGGAGCTTGATCAGGAATTAGCAAACAACAACCGTTTGTTGTCGCTTGCCAAGGAGGATGTCGAGCTACAGGAAGCCGAACTGAAACGCCAGGAGTCCTTGCCCAGCGGATTTTCGAGTCGCGGTGAGATCGATCAGGCCAAACGAGGTCTTTTGCAAGCCACCCAACAATTGGTCAGTAGCCAGAACGCGTTGGATTTGCTGAAAAAGCGTCGCGTCCGGTTGGAAGCGTCCGAGAAACTGGCGGCCACGCAATTGAAATCCGCCAAGTTGAATCTGGCGCGGACAACGATCAAGGCACCGATCGACGGTGTGATTGTCCGCGAAGACGCCGATCTGAATACGTTTGTCAGTCGTGGGAGTGCGTTGGTGACGATCGAGGATACGTCGAAAGCGGAAGTCGCGACCAATTTGCGTATGGATCAACTGTACTGGGTGCTTGATCAGGTGGAACAGAAGGAGGCCGGTCGTGGCGGTTACCTATTACCCGAAACGCCGGCAATCATCGAGTATCAGTTGAGCGGTCGCGGCAATCAGGTGTATCGATGGGAGGGCAGGCTGCTTAGCTACGACGGTATCGGACTCGATCCGAACACGCGAACGGTTCCCGTTCGCGTGGTGGTCGACAATCCCCAAAAGGTCCTGAACGCCAAAAACGGTTCCACGACAATCACCGGACCAGCGGCATTGCTGCGAGGCATGTTTGTTCGCGTGAAGTTATTGATTGAGCCAAAAACCGCGTTGGTTGTCATTCCCGGCGTGGCGCTGAAACCGGGCAACCGTGTTTGGCAGTTTGTTCCCGACGAATCGGTATTGGGTCAAGCTGAATCTGCGGACACCACAATCCAAAACGCGTCTGCGACGAATTCGGATCGCGTCGCAGCGACCAATGTGTCTGCCGATGATTCGGCAAATCCGTCCGAGGCGACGGACGAGCCAATGATTCCTGATCCAAACGTGTCGAGCGATGACGCGAAAGTGGCTGACGAACAGGAGTCGGAGGATGATTTGGAACTGCAGGAGTCAGCCTTCGATCCGGATGATTGGGTTCCCGGTCGTGTGGTCGTCTTGCAGGAGGTCTATCCAGTCGATTCGATGTCGGTATCCGGTGGACAGGCTGGCAAAGCGGTTGGTTCGGATCCGCGTCCGGAAACAAGAATGTGGGTGTGCGAGGTTTCGGATAAGAGTTTTTCCGATGGATCCTTCGTTGTCACTTCTCCGCTCGGTTCGATTCCCCCGGACGGATTGCCTGCCAGGGCGGCAAAGAAATCAATTCAGTCAATTCCCGCGAAGGCGACCCTGCCCGATCATCCGTCGGTCGACAACAACGATGTCGTATCGCCTGAACGTGGAGACGCAGCATGAAAAATGCCGTCAAGTGGGCCATCACGAACGGTCCCGGAATGAATGCGTTGATGATCGCGCTGATGGTGGTCGGTGGTGCGTCGTTGCGGCAAATGCAGCGAGAAGTGTTTCCAGCATTCGAGCTGGAGATCGTGATGGTCAGCGTGCCCTATCCTGGCGCGACGCCGAACGACACCGAAGAAGCCATCTGCCAAAAAATCGAAGAAGCGATTCGCTCGATCGATGGAATCAAAAAGGTCACCTCCATTGCTCAAGAGGGGAACGGGTTTGTGTTGGCAGAACTGCGCAGCGATGTTCGTGATGTGCAAAAGGTGATGTCGGAGATCGATCGGGAAGTCGACCGAATCCCCAGTTTCCCGGCGCTAGCCGAAGATCCGCAGATTCAACAGATCACATTTCGTGACGCAGCGATTCGGGTTGGTATCGTTGGCCCGCAGGATCGTTCACGCGAATCAGAATTGCGTTTGCGTGATGTCGCTGAAAGTGTTCGCGACGATATCCTGACGCTGCCGTCGGTGTCTGCCGCATCGATCATGGGCACGCGTCCTTACCAGATCGATGTCGAAATCCCCGAAGCAACCTTGCGGAGTTACAACCTGACGCTCGATCAGGTTGCAGCCATTTTGCGGCAGCGCAATATCGAACTACCCGGTGGTCAGTTGAAGGCCGAGGGTCAAGAGATCCTGTTGCGTGCCAAGAACAAGGGACGGGTGGGTGAAGAAATCGGTCGATTGCCACTGGTGACGACACCCGGTGGAGTTGTGTTGAGCGTCGATGATTTGGGTACGGTTCGCGACGAGTTCGCAGACATCACGGCGGCCGGCGAGATCAATGGCGAACCGGCGATGGTCGTCAATGTGGAACGGACCAAAACCGAAGACCTGTTGGCGATGGTTGACTCGGTCACCAAGTATGTCGAAGGCAAAGAGCTGCCCGAGGGCTATCGCTTTGAGGTTTGGGGAGATAGTAGCCAAGAGGTCCGTGGTCGGTTATCGCTGCTGCTGCGAAACGGTATCGGGGGTCTGATTTTGGTCTTCCTGGTGCTGACGCTCTTCTTGGAGATGCGATTGGCGTTTTGGGTCGCGTTGGGGATCCCGATTTCGATCTTGGGGGCCGGAGCGGCGCTGGCGTGGGGCGGTCAGACGCTCAATATGCTCAGCCTGTTCTCGTTCTTGGTCGCGCTGGGAATCGTGGTCGATGATGCGATCGTGATTGGAGAGAACATCTATGCCCATCGACATATGGGGAAAAATGTCAAGCAAGCGGCGATTGATGGGACGTTAGAAGTCATGCCCAGTGTGACCGCGAGTGTGACGACGACGGTGATTGCGTTTATGCCGATGTTTTTTGTCAGTGGCGTGATGGGCAAATTCATGGCGGTGATCCCATTTGCCGTGATCGCGATGCTGGTGATTTCGTTGTGGGAAAGCATTTTTGTGCTGCCAAGTCACCTGGGTCATCGACACACCGGATTCTTCCGTGTGGTCTCGATTCTTGCCTATCCTCTTCGGCCGCTCGGACTGATTCTCAATTGGGCCAACCGGCATGCGTCCAGATCCATGACGTGGTTTTGCGAACGTATCTATGTACCGACCTTGCGATTCGGATTGGCTCATCCGCCGATACCCATTGCCGTGTCGCTGACATTGTTTTTGTTGACGGCGGGCCTGATTCGCGGCGGCATCGTACCATCGATCCTGTTTCCGAAATCAGACAACAACAACCTGCAAGCAACCATCGTATTTCCCGACGGAACAACAGCGGCAGAGACAGATGCGGCGACGCGACGAATGGAGGCGGCATTACGGCGTGTCAGTCGGAAAGTGGCATTGGATCGGGCCGTTGCCAGCGGGCAGCCGATTGGTGACGAATCGGTCGAAGGAGCCGGCGGGCCGCGTGGTCCGGTTCGATTGACTTACCGTGACGTCGGTACCGTGACCAATACCCAGAATGCTGCCGGCGGCGGTGGATCGGGCAGTCACGTTGGGCAAATTTTTGCAGAGTTGCATGACACCGAAACTCGCGAAATCCATAGCGATGTTCTGCTGGCGATGTGGCGCAAGGAGGCGGGCGAGTTTGCGGGTGCCGAACGGGTTTCCTATGGATCGGTGGGCGTCGGCCCGGGCGGAAAGGCAATCGAATTCAAATTACTTGCGTCCAGCGAGCACGAAGACCAATTGCTGGCGGCGACCGAGGACGTCAAAGCCAGATTAGCCGAATTTGCTGGCGTCTTCGATATTGCCGATGACAACACTCCGGGCAAGTATGAATTTCAGTTCCGTGTCAAAGATCGCGCGTTGGCCACCGGCGTCACCCCGACGGATCTCGGACAGACGGTTCGCAACACCTACTACGGCGCAGAAGTCATGCGGCTGCAGCGCGGCCGGCACGAAGTCAAGTTGATGGTGCGTTATCCGCCGGAAGAACGAAGTAGCTTGGTTGATTTTCGCGAGATACGTGTGCGGACCGGTGATGGCGGCGAGCGCCCGATTACAGAATTGGCGCAGATCGACCTCAATCGCGGATTCTCCGAAATCAATCGGGTCGATCAATTGAGGTCGATCACGGTCTCGGCTGATTTGGACGAAACAACCGCCAACGCAAATTTGATCATCGCCGACTTGCAAAAGAACTTCGTTCCCGTGTTGTCGAAACGCTATCCCGATCTTTCGTTGCGATGGGAAGGACAGCGAGAACAAAGTAATGATTCGGTCGGAAGCCTGATGCGAGGTTTCGCGATGGCGATCATGGCGATGTACGTGTTGTTGGTGCTGCAGTTCCGCAGTTACGTCCAGCCCGTGTTGATCTTGTTGATCATTCCGTTTGGCATGATCGGTGCTGTTTGGGGACACGCGTTACTGGGGCTGCCATTGACACTGTTCAGCATGTTTGGGCTCGTCGCCCTCTCGGGTGTGGTCATCAACGATTCGATCGTGTTGATTGACTTTATCAATTCACGTATTCGCGACGGCGTACCGGCATACGACGCGTTAATGGAATCGGGTGAGCGTCGATTTAGACCGATCATGTTGACCAGTTTGACGACGATCGCGGGTTTGATTCCGTTGATGTTAGAGCGATCATTCCAGGCGCAGTTGCTGATACCGATGGCGGCCTCCTTGGCATTCGGTCTGATGCTGGCGACATTCCTGGTGCTGTACTTGGTACCGACGTTTTATTGGTTGTATCTGCTGTCGTATAACGCGTGGGTAAAATTCTTGCTCCAACTAGGTTGGGCGGACAAAGACGCGTTGGTGCCGACGAGCAGTGAATAGATCGGTAGCGAACGATCCGATGCGAACATCAATCGTTCCATCCAGGCAGACGCAAAACACCATTGAACGCAACAAGCCTCCAGCAGTACCCGCTGGAGGCTTGTTCGTGTTAGTGTTGACGCCACGTTGACTGCCGCTCGCGGGGGGCGCGCGGCGATCGTGGGTTATGCCTGCCAAAACCTCGTAGGCAAGGACCTGTCCTGGCACCGTCACGTCAGCACGGCTCAGGGCCTACAAACATTGCGTTAACCCGCAGCGGCGATCGAGACAACGACGGCGATGACGGCCAATGCGATCATTCCCAAGAACAGGCCGATAATGATTTTGCCTGCCGTGTCCAATTGCCCGTGATCCCCGTAGCCTTCGGGGCACGCTATTGCACGAATACCAACCAGAATGTTTAAGATCGGAACCAGCATTCCGAGGCACCACCACGGACTGTACGCCGCGTTGATCATGCGCTGGGCAATGATCCAAAACAGCACGCCAAAGTAGATCAGCATCAGCGGAATGACTGCGAACATCGCGTTCTCGCCCAGTGCCGCACCCATCGCAACCAGTGCGATGTTGTAAACAATCGCGGCTAGAAATGAATAACCGAAATAGGCCAAACGCCCGATGCCGCCGTAGGATCCGGTCGGCGCCGGCATCGCCTGTGTCTCAAGAGTCGACGTGGCGGCGTACGGATTCTGTGGCGTTTGACCGAACTGATCACTCATTTCATAACCTTTGGAAATATCGGGGATTTGTACTTCGCGGCCAATGATAGTGGGGCGAGGCAGTTGCCGTCTAACAATTTGCGTCCGAACGAGCCTTTGAACGCAAACTTTTTGACCAAAAATGCGGTTTGTAGGGCCGGTTCCTACCTTGTCATTACCCACAAGTCGGCTTTTGCAATCAACACTTTACCCTCCCGCGCGTATGACTTTCCATTGGAAAACACGCTGTCGCGGGAGGGTCGATGGTGAGCCTAAGCGAGCCAACGGGGAGGGCGAACAGAAGACGTTGATCG
>JABDKS010000119.1 GCA_013002105.1 Pirellulaceae bacterium
CAACAGCGCGATGGTCGTGCGGGCCCGACGGGCCGGCAAAGTCACGAAAGTCGATTCGACGCGGATCGAAATCGGCAGCGACCACTACGAATTGAAAAAGTATCAGGGCCTGAATGAGCGGACCTGCTTGAATCAGCGTCCGATGGTTCAGTTGGGCGACAAAGTCGAGCGTAATCAAATCATCGCCGACGGTGCCGCCACCCATAACGGCGAATTGGCACTCGGCCGCAATGTGTTGGTTGGATTCATGTCGTTTGACGGATTCAACTACGAGGATGCGATCATCATTAGCGAGGAACTGGTTCGCAACGACACTTATACTTCGATCCACATCGAAGATTTCGACGTTGAAATCCGGGAAACGAAACTCGGTCGCGAGGAGTTCACGCGTGATATTCCAAACGTGTCCGAGAAAGCACTTCGCAACCTGGACGAAACCGGGATTGTCCAAGTCGGTACCTACGTCAAGCCAGGCGACATTCTGGTCGGCAAGGTTAGCCCTAAGAGCAAAACCGAGTTGACTCCGGAAGAAAAATTGTTGCACGCGATCTTTGGTCGTGCCGGCGAAGATGTCAAAAACGATTCGTTGGAGGTTCCATCGGGTATCGAAGGCATCGTGACCGAAACCGAGAAGTTTTCGCGGCGAATGAGTCTGTCCGAAGATGATCGCAAGATCTTTGAAAAGGAATTGAAGGAGGCGGAGACCGCCGGCAACGACGAGATCGCCAGCACCTTTGAAGCATTGGTTCGTGACTTGGAATCGGCGGCTGGAACCAAGCTGAAGGACGCCACCGGCACACCGTTGGCCGACGGTCAGGATCCAAAGTTTATCGCCGAACGGGCAACGTCATTCCGTTTGGATCACATCCTGGATCAGATTAAAAGCGATGCCAAGCAAAAGGAAGTTGAGCGTGTCTTCGCTGCTCAATGGTCGAATGTTGAAACCGCAATCGACGTCCGCGATCGCAAGTTAAACAGCATGAAGCGGGGTGACGAACTCCGCAGCGGGGTGTTGCAGATGGTCAAAATTTACGTGGCCACCAAGCGAGTGATCAGCGTTGGCGACAAGATGGCTGGCCGTCACGGGAACAAAGGTGTGATCGCAAAAATCTTGCCGGTCGAAGATATGCCATTCCTGCCCGATGGAACGCCAATCCAAATCATGCTCAATCCGCTGGGCGTCCCGAGTCGTATGAACGTGGGCCAGATTCTCGAGACTCATCTCGGGTGGGCTGGTGCCAAACTCGGCTTCCAAGCGATCACTCCGGTGTTCGATGGAGCGACCGAAGGCGAGATCAATCAGTGCCTGGCCGATGCCGGATTGCCCGCACACGGCAAGATCCGTTTGACCGATGGTCGAACCGGCGAAGCGATGGAGCAGGAAACGACGGTTGGCTACATCTACATGTTGAAACTGCACCACTTGGTTGATGACAAGGTCCATGCCCGCAGCACCGGACCTTACTCGTTGATCACCCAACAACCATTGGGCGGCAAGGCCCGCTTTGGCGGCCAACGATTCGGCGAGATGGAAGTCTGGGCGCTGGAAGCTTACGGTGCCGCGTACATCCTGCAGGAATTGTTGACGGTCAAAAGCGACGATGTCGAAGGCCGCACCAAGATCTACGAATCAATGGTCAAAGGCGAAAACACCTTGGAAGCGGGCACCCCGGCCAGCTTCGACGTGTTAACCAACGAGATTCGCGGCTTGGCCCTGAACATGCAGCTAGAGAAACGTCCGATTTAGTTCGCCGTATTTTCAACCGTCCATTCATCGATAGTCCGGTGTCAATTGGCATCAGACGATCAAGCAAAAATTCAGATCATTAACCCCCGAGCGACAAGCAATCCAGCCAATCCGGCCCACCGCTTCACGCTCCCAGCTCAAGGCTTTCCCCCATGTCGACTGGTGAATCCAACAGCTACGATCGCATCAACGATTACGCATCAGTACGAATTTCGTTGGCGCGTCCTCAGGACATTAAAAGTTGGTCTTTCGGTGAAGTGAAGAAACCGGAAACGATCAACTACCGAACTTACCGACCGGAAAAGGACGGGCTGTTCTGCGAACGGATCTTTGGACCGGAAAAGGATTGGGAATGTGCTTGTGGTAAATACCGGGGCATGAAGTACAAGGGCATGATCTGTGATCGCTGCGGTGTGAAAGTCACGCACAGCCGGGTTCGCCGCAAGCGGATGGGCCATATCGAATTGGCCGCACCGGTCGTTCACATCTGGTTCTTCAAAGCGATGCCGTCGCGATTGGGCAACCTGCTGAATCTGAAAACCAGCTCACTTGAAAAAGTGATCTACTTTCAAGACTACATCGTGATCGACAAGGGTCAGACGGAACTTGAAGACAACCAGTTGCTGACCGAAGAAGAGTATCGGGCTGCCCGCGCGCAATACGGTGACGGATCCTTCGAGGCCGATATGGGCGCCGAGGCGGTTCGCAAACTGCTGAATAAGCTCGACCTGGTCCAACTCTCCGACCAACTCCGCAAAGAATTGGACGAGACGGGATCGAAGCAAAAGAAGAAAGACCTGATCAATCGACTGAAGATCGTCGAATCGATCCGCGACAGCGACAATCGTCCCGAGTGGATGGTGCTGGATGTGATCCCCGTGATCCCACCCGATTTGCGCCCGCTGGTTTTGTTGGACAGCGGCAATTTCGCCACCAGTGACTTGAACGATTTGTATCGCCGGATCATCAACCGCAACAACCGTTTGCGGAAACTGGTCGATTTGAATGCGCCCGAAGTCATCATCCGCAACGAAAAGCGGATGTTGCAGCAATCGGTCGACGCACTGTTTGACAACAATCGCTGCAAG
>JABDKS010000141.1 GCA_013002105.1 Pirellulaceae bacterium
GCAACAGCAGAAACATGCCTACGATACCCACCAGCGCTGCGATGCCTGTTTGCGACGGGCCCAGCATTTCGCTGGCGTGCGGCAGCAAGTGCAGCAACGAAATGCCGAGCATCAAGCCACCCACGAAGCTGTTGAGCAACTGCGTGCGCAAGTGCGTCATCTTCATCATCGATGGCAAGTGTCCGCCCCCCACCGAGGCGAGCACGATCAAGACGCAATAGACAATCAGTAGGGATTCAACAGCCATCAAGTACTTCAAACGTAGGAGGATTCGGCTGCTTATCCTACGCGATTGCCGCTTTGCTGCAACTCAGGCGTGTGCGGGTCACTACCGCCAGCGAAAAGACAGGCCAGTACCGACAAAATAGTCATCGGAATTGTCATCCAGTCCAACACCCCCACGGATGTCCCAGAGCACATCATGGTTGACCAGAAAGGTGAATCCACCGTTGAAATAGTTTTCCGATCGAGCAGTATCGGCGCTGGTCGGGTAAAACCCAAAATACTCCGCATACGCACCGACACGATCCGCTAATGAAACTCCAATTGTCCAAGACTGGGCCCACTGCGTATAGGCGTCGCCACTGCCATCATCGATTGCACGATTGAATTGAGTGCTGCCGGCGGTGGAAATCGAGTCATTGAGATCCCAACCGTAAAGCAAATTCAAACCGGGCAACGTTTCGTCGGCAGTAAAACGCGCCGCGCCGGTTGGCACGGTCATCTGAGGGATGATCGCCATTTCGGGTAACACACCCTGTTGTGCGGTCAATCCAATCTTGAAACCCAAATACAAATCGTCACTGCCGGAGGCATCCACGTTGTTTACCGAGTCGCCCAGGTACGTCCAACCAATTCGTAACTCCAACCAATCGCGGGCGATTCCGTACCGCAATAGCGATTCCGGGTATGAATGTGACTTCGTCGAAACACCACCGTCGTCGTTTGCGGTAAACGTATAGCCCATTTCCAATTGCGCCACACCAAGTCCAACCACCGAACTCGCTTCAGTGAAATCAGGTCGGTCGGTCACAATCGGTTCATCGAGTCCCGCCAAGTCGGACGAACAGGGATTCGCTGACCAACGCAGCAAAGCACCCGGACCTTGCGAAGGGCGATGCTTACGGAGAAATCCGCCGCGCATCCAACCATCATGATTTCGTAATGCGGCAATGCTGTTGCCGATGTAGCCAGGTCGATTTGCCGCTGCCGTACAGGGTTGCCCACCATGACAGGTGGTTGCGACCGCCGTCACGACAATCAGAGGCAAAAGGCAGAGGGAGAAAGCACGCATAGGGAATCCAATTCGTGTGCGGCGTAAATCAATGGCGGTCGGGTCCTTGGCAATCGAGCATTCAATCTGCTCGTACCAACCGGGGTTCATACCCCTGATCAGGCCGAGCCCGGAGTCGACTACCAGCACAGCCTGATACATCCGTTTTAAATCGGCGATCGACGTCGTTTGCAATCAATCGAATCGACCTAACCTGGGGATCTCGTGATGCTCCCCCCGACGATAGCGTCGCATGAATCGAAACTTACGCAGTACTCACAATCCGCACGACGTCTACATCCCTATTGCTGCTTCTCGCTCGGAATAGGCCTGCCGTGAGGGTCTTCGTCCGGCGTTTCGGTGACTCGGTCCAGCTCATCTCGAAGCGGTCGGTCGGTAAAATGCTCGAAACGCTCTGCCTTGTCGTGAATTCGATTCGATTCAACGCTCGTCTGATCCACCAGGTACTGCTCCCACAACCGGTGCGACCGGATCAACTCGCGTGCTCGATCACGTCCTGCTTGAGTCAACTGTAGTGAGTCGCTGGCGATGATTTCTCCGCGTCGTCGCAACATCGACAGCGCGGCTGCCAAGACCCATCGGCCGGCGAAAAGATGCTCGGCCACCTCTGACCGCGACGGTTCGCCGATCGATCGTTCTTCGCGGCGATACAACATCGCGACCACATCGTCACAGAGAATCTGCAACGACAGGAGTTGACGGCGTCCCCATTTGATCGCGACACCGTGTTTGGGACTAAACCCTGCAGCCAGCAAAAACAAAATCCCTGCCATGACAGCCATCATGCCGGATGTCGTCGTGCTGCCATATCCAAACCAGCCAGGCACAACGATAGCAGCCAAATGCCCTGTAACGGCCGACACAATCGCGACGGCAACACTGACGAAAATCATCACGGCCAAACGATCCGTCAGCATATAAGCCGCCGCGGCTGGAACAACAAACATGGCGACCACCAAGATGCTGCCGACGCTTTCGAAACTGGCCACCGCTGTGACGCTGACTAAAACCATCAGCGCGTAGTGCATCAACTTGGCCGAAAAGCCCATCGTTGTCGCCAGCGCGGGATCAAACGATGAAATTTTCAACTCCTTAAAGAACAACAACACGAATAATACGTTCACTAACGTGACGACGCTCAGGATCAGTGCGGCCTGCGGTACGGCGAAACCAAAAACCGGAATCATGTTTGCTGGTGTCGTTTCGATCGAACCGTACAAAACGCAATCGGTATCCAGATGAACACGATCCGCTGCCTGCACCATCATCACCAGCCCCAGTGCGAACAGTGATGTGAACACAACTCCCATCGACGCTCCTTCGTCAACTTTCCCAACCCGACGGATCCACTCGGTAAAAAACGCCGTCAGAACGCCAACGATCACCGCTCCGATAAACATCGGAATGCTGTTTCGACTATGGCTGACCAAAAACGCTACGACGATACCGGGCAAGACGGCGTGCGTCACCGCATCACCCAGCATGCTCAGTTTTCGCAACACCAAAAAATTACCCAACAAAGCCGACGCGGTCGCGCACAGCATGCCGACCACGACAATCCAGCCATCAAATGACCAACTCCAGTTCAACGCTGCTGACAGGTTCATGTCACCGCTCCTTCACCGCTGGTGGTCGATGACAGGTCGTGGGGACTTTGCGGCACCTGCATCATCAACTTCTGTTCCTCTAACAGATCCTCCAACTGGTCAATGATCTCCGGTTCCAACACATGTTCGATATCATCCGCGTCACGATCGACCAAACCGGGAGCCACGTCGGCGTAAGCAATCAAATACATTTCCCACATTCGATGCTGCCGAGTCAATCGCGCCGCTTCGACGAAACCGGCACGCGTTAAGTGCACCCCATCGTTTCGACTTCGCACCAGGTCGTCGTCTTCCGCCCCCGCGATGACACGCAGCAATCGACTCCGATTCCAACTTCGCAACTGCAACAATTGATCAACCGAGACCGATGCCTTGGAATTAAATGTCCGAACCGCGCGATCCGGCTCGATGACCTCGTAAATGGCTCGCAGCAGATGCTGGCGTTCGATGCGGTGATTCAAACGACGACGACGCATCCAGCGAATCAAAACCCCGCGAGATGACCCTATCAACATGCTGATAAAGAAAAAGAACGCGCACACCAGCACAATCATCGCGCCCGACGGCACCCTGGGAAACATCGCACTAATCATTGCGCCGACAATGCAACCGACCGCACCAATTAAAACACTGTACAGAGCCATTCGCCAAAGCGTATCGGTCCAGAACCGCGCCGCGGCGGCAGGAATAACCATCAAAGCGATCATCAAGATCAAACCAACCGCCTGCAATCCCACAATCGTGATCAAGACCACGGCCGACATCAACGCGACATCCAACAACACAGTGGGAAACCCGCGAGAACCAGCGAACCCTTCGTCAAAACACAACAGTTTCAATTCTTTAAACAACAACATGCAAACAACAATCACGATCACCGATGCGCTCGCGATCAGTTGAGCATCGACGGCACGCATCGATGCCGTTTTGCCGTAGATAAAACTCTCCAATCCAGCCGCGCTCCCGGTTTCCATCTGCTGCACCACACCCAGCAATGCAACACCGGCACCATAGAAAACGCTCAGAATGATCCCCAGCGCAGCATCCTCCTTTAACCGTGTGTGGTTTCGGATCCACAGAATTCCGCCCACACCCAACAAGCCACTGAGCGTTGCACCGCCCAACAGATACGGCAGCGACTTGCCGTCCAGACCCCAAGTGGTCGTCAAGATAAACGCGATCGCGATCCCCGGCAAACTAGCGTGGCTGAGCGCATCACCCATCAAGGCTCTTTTTCGCAGCAGCGTAAAACTGCCGACAAAACCGGCGCCCGCGCCAAGCATCGCCACTCCAAAAACGACGACTCTTGTGTTGTAATCCTTCAACAGAAAAACTCGAGACCAGTCATCCGATCGGCTGTCCGCGAAGTCGACGATGTCGGCCGCAGCGACGATTCCCAAATCAGCCCACAAAGCAATGACGGACGCCGCCAATAGCAAAATCGCGGGACGACCGCTCATAATGTCTGCTCCCGCCGCCGCATCGCTTCGGTCACTTCATCCAGCAGCGTCAGCCGACCGCCATAGGTCTTTTGCAAATTATCCGGTGTGAACACTTCCTCGACCGGGCCGTGACTGACTATTCGCATGTTCAACAAGACGACGTAGTCAAAGTACTCCGGAACGCTTTGCAAGTCGTGATGAATTACCACCGCCGTTTTTTGCCTTGATTTCAGTTCACGCAAAATGTCCACGATCGCTTGCTCGGTTGCCGCGTCGACCGCCGCAAATGGTTCATCCATCAAATACAAATCGGCATCTTGCACCAACGCACGAGCAAGAAAGGTTCGCTGTTGCTGGCCACCCGAGAGTTGACTGATCTGACGATTCGCCAAATCCGCAATCCCGACCTGTTCCAATGCAACAAGTGCCTGTTGACGATGCTTCTTTCGGACCGGCATGCACCACCCAATATCGTCGTAGAGCCCCATCGTCACGACATCCAACGCACTGACGGGAAATTGCCAATCGACACTTTCACGTTGCGGCACGTAACCGACACGACGACGATTGTGAGCATACGTATCGCCAAAAACACGAACGCGACCGGACGCCCGCGGAATCAAATCCATCACCGCTTTCAACAACGTACTCTTGCCCGCACCATTGGGACCCACCACGCCAATTAGCTGACCGGCCGGCAAATCAAAACCGACATCCCAAATCACGGGTTTGCGATGGTAGGCGACCGTTAGATCGTAAATCGAGAGCGGACAATCGGGATTCGCTTGCTTGGCCGGCGACTGATGCGTTGGTGAGATCATCGCGCCGCTCCCGTTGCGTCCGTCGTATCCTCCGATCCGGATTCCTGGCTCGTCTCAACGCCCAGCTTTCCGTTGAGTCCCTTGGGATCGGCTTTTCCACCGAGCGCTAATGTCACGGTTGTAATATTGTGATCCAGCATCCCAATGTACGTTCCTTCATAGGTACCACGGGCCCCCATCGCATCGCTGAATAATTCACCCCCCACGACAACGTCATGCCCCTTGGATGCCGCACCTTCGATCAACGCGTCGATGTTCTTTCGCGAAACACTGCTTTCGATAAAAACCGCTTTCACACCCTTGTCGACAAGCATGTCGACAAGCTTATTGATGCGTAATACGCCGGCCTCCGACTCGGTCGATAGACCCTGTACTCCCAAAACCTGCAAACCATACGCGCGACCGAAATAGTTAAACGCATCGTGTGAGGTGACAAGAATCCGACTGCCCTCCGGGATGGTCGCGATGGAGTCAACTCCGTACTGATGCAACCTGTGCAACTCCATACGCAACTTTGCTGCCTCAACTTGATAGTCATCGGTGTGCGCCGGATCGAATTCCAACAATGCGTTTTCGACGGCGCTGATACATCGCGACCAAGCACTGACATCCATCCAGACATGCGGATCGTAGTGCCCGGCAAAGTCCTCCGGTTCCAACAACACGGATTCATCGATCATTTCGGTCACCGCGAACACGGGCTTCGTTCTACCCATTTTGATCAACGTGTCACTCATTTTCCCTTCTAGCATCAACCCGCAATAAAACATGATGTCGCTGCCCATCATTGTTTGCACGTCGTCGCGGGTCGGTTTGTAGAGATGCGGATCGACTCCCGACCCACAAATCTGAGTGACTTTGACATGTTCGCCCCCGACAGTGCGGACAATGTCGGCAACCATTCCAACTGTGGCAACGGCGTTGATCGGATACTGCCCGGAGAATGCCGAATCCCGCCCGGTCGTGCCACTACTGGTGTCGGACGAGTCTCGATTGCATCCAACAAGTGCGACGGTCAATGCCAAAGCCAGAGAAACGAAACAAAATGACGTGCGCATGGGCAATTCGATTAATAGTGGCGAGTACGGCAATCTATAGTTTTAGCCAATGCTAAACTTTTATAAATTGTAGCCATTGCTAAACTTTGTGCAAGCACCTAACATTCAATGGGGTGGTTGGTCCGTCACTTTGCTGGAGAAAAACGCTTGAAACGCTCGTCCGGCACCAAAAACCGGTTTCGCCGAACCCGAAACGACCATGCCCAAGAGACAGCCGAAGACTATGTCGAAGCGGTCGACAGCATCCTGCGCGACCAGGGCGTATGCCGCAGCCGGGACTTGGCGAAACAATTCGCTGTCAGCCATGTCACCGTCCATCGCATCGTCAATCGGCTGCACCGCGAAGGATTCTTGAACACCGAACCCTATCAACCGATCACGCTGACTCCGAAAGGAAAGCGACTGGCCAAGAAGTCACGTCAGCGCCACGAAATCGTGTACCGATTCTTGCTATCCATCGGTGTCGATCCAGAAGTCGCAGCGATCGACGCAGAAGGAATCGAACACCACGTTAGCCAACAAACGCTCGACCGACTAGCGGAATCGATCACGCTGGACAAACAATCGACGCGCTCACGCGACCGCTAACCATTTGCGCATTCGGCATCTTGTTCGTATCGGTACCCCGCACCGTAGACAGTTTGGATGATTCTGGGGTTCTTCGGATCATGCTCGATCCGCTTTCGCAATTGGCTGATCGTTTGGTCCAACGTTCGGCTATTGGGGATGTGGTTTTCTTCCCAACCAACGCGGAATAGTTCATGCCGGTCCACCACCTCACCGGGCTTGCTTGCGAGCAACTGCAGGATTCGCAATTCACGCGGCGTCAATTCGATCGCGTGTTCGTCACGACGTGCTCGCAATTGACGTGGCAACACTTCCAAATCGTTCATCCAAAAATCGTGTTGCGGTAACCGCGGCGATTCTTCCTCGCAGCCAAAACCACTGATCGAGCGTCGAGCAACGGCACGTATTCGAGCCAAAACCTCTTTCGCGCCAAATGGTTTGACGATGTAGTCGTCGGCACCCAGTTCCAGACCTACGACCTTATCGATCTCTTCTGCCTTGGCGGTGATGAATAATATCGGCATCCGTGGCTGGGTTTGCCGAAAGTGCCGGCAGAGATCGTAACCGCTTAACCCCGGCATCATGACATCCAAGCACGCTAGATCGGGCGGCTGATTATCGAATAGGAATTTAGCTTGCTGGCCATCTGCTGCTTCGGTCACCTGGTGACCATCGCTTCGTAGCACTTCGGCCAACGCCGCTCGTGTATGCGTATCATCTTCGGCAACCAGAATTTTTAGACTCATCGTTCGTTAACCCGTTGCGTTGGAGGCGAGAGAACTTCGTCGTCATCAGTGCTGATCACAGGGATACTGAGTTGAAAACACGCACCACGGTCACTCGGAATCAGTTCAAGCTGTCCACCATGGCGAATCGCCGCGTTTCGAGCGATCGTCAGACCAATACCCGTGCCACTGGGCGCGTTGATCGAATCATCCAAACGAGCAAACGGGCGAAAAACCATCGAGCGAAATCGACGGCTGATTCCCTGGCCGTGATCGCTGACCGTGACAATTAATTCGTCATCGTCCAACCGCGATTTCACCGCGACATAGTTTCCTTCGGCGGCGTACTTTTCGACGTTGCTGAGCAAATTCACCAACACCATTTCAAATATATCCGCGTCGATCTTCACACAGCAATCGGTTTTCAGATCACGGTGGACCTCCACACCCGACCTCGTAAAACTCGGTTCAAATTGCCCGAGCGTCTCTTCGATCAAATCATTTGGGTTGGCCGGAGCTAGCTGGGGCCCACGTTGTTGCTTGCCGCCACGAATCATCTCCAACACGCCGGAGACCAGCCGACTGAGCCGGCGCGTTTCGGTGTCAATTACGCTCAGCCGACGTTGTACCGAGTCGCGTGTTTCACCGCCCGGAAGTTTTTCCAAATCCGATTCGGCCAACTCTGCGTAGAGCCGAATGTTCGTCAGTGGTGTTCGCAGTTCGTGAGATACCTGGCCCGCAAAACTAACACGATTTCTTGCCGCTCGCATCTGTCGTTGTACGCCTGTCAACACGTAGACGCCCAAACCCAACAGCACGATCCCGATTCCAGCCAAGGAGGCCAGTAACGGCAATGCGCTGTACTGCGGAATCAGCGGAGCCGTGCTATGAAACTCCCACTGCCAAGCCGATAGCGGTGCCGACATCGGCGTGACTGCCGCTGGTTGACCAACACGATCCCCTTCGTCGCCCCAGCGATAGACGATCTGTTTGGCTTCGTCGACCAACGCGGTAAAACCGGGCGTCACAGCATCAAACTGCGACCGCGAATCAGATCGGGGAATGGAATCGGGCAGAGCGGCCGTTAAATCTGACGTCCAGCGAGGTCGCTCCAGTACGATCCCCACAGCCGCGCCGTCTTCGCGTGGCAGCCACAATATCAACTGCATCCCTTGATCCATGTACCAAACTTGCCATTGATGTTCGCCGGTTTTCAACTGTGGTCGGGGAGTCGAACGAACATAGTTGGACGTCTTCTGAGCAAGGATGGCTTTGGTAACTTGCTGCACCGCCTGCTTGCTGCTGCTCTTGCCCCCTTTGAAAGATTTCCCCACAGATTGGCTCTGGTCGTCGAACGCGGACGAATCGTCGGTGGATTCGGCTCCCGGTTCAACGATTGCGACCAATTCGGAACGACCACTGATCATTCCTGGCAATGCCGCGTACAACGCCACCGCATCAGGATCATCCGGGTTGGGACGCTCAGGATAAAGTAGCAGGCCATCAGAACTGACATACAGTCCTTGCCGCACAACCGGCACGGTCCGCTGCAACTGCTGTAATTGCTCGATCACATTCGTTGTCTTCGCCAGCGATCCCGTCAGGCTCCTGGCATAATCGTCGAATAACTTTGCAGTCGACCGGTCGATTTCTACCAAACGCGATCGCAACAGCAGTCTTAGTTGATCGCGTGCGCGTTCCTGTGACGTCGCCATTGCAGTAGCCGACACCCATCCCAACAGCACCAAAGGTGCTGCAACCAGAACAAGCAACGCTAGCAACAATCTTCGCGGCATCGACCAATCAAACTGACATGGGGAGACAGGACAAAAAAACACCGTCGTGAACAACGCCTGCTACCGGCATAGCACGCATAGACACGACGGTGTTCTAGTTTAAGCAACGCACTGACGCAGCGGGATTACTTTTGCGTCTTGCTGGGAACTTTGTAGGTTCGCTGAGACGTATTGTCACTTTGAGCCTGACGCATACCTTTTCGCAAGCGGACCCAATCAGCCGGTTTCGAAATTTCGACCGACTGAACCTGGTTCAACACGACGTTCTTCTTCAACTCGGGAACGACGATTAACACACCATTGGATTCACATGCTTCCGCAGTATCGTTAAGCAACCTGACGTTCAGATTCAGCAACTCTTGCGCTGCTTCGATCTGTCCCGCATCACGCAAAGCGGTCGCCCGTACGTTGCGTTCATTGGCCAATTGGATCGAACAAAACGCATAAGTCTCGTGATCGATTTCCTTTTTGACGGTTGACACTTCATCGGAAAACCGCACATCGACGCTACTTGATAATTTGTCGGTCGTCTCGGTGATCAAGTTACGATACTTGACGGATACGCTCATCAGAGGTCGCGTTTCCTCTGCCTCACCAGCGTCGACTTCCACTTCGATCACAAAATAGCGCTGCTGTCGCGAGTACAGCTGCGCCAGCGGGATGTAGATATCCTGTCCCGAGATATCCGCCTTGGTGCCCAAAACTCGCACTGGACGAACTCCCGCCGCAGCTCGCGCGTGAATTTCAAAATCACCCGCCACGACACTCATCAGATCGTTGAACTCGGCATTGAAGACCGCAACAAGATCGTCCGCCTCTTCGACAAAAATATGGTTGCCACTTGCTGAGGATGCCAGCCGACTCATTAAGTCTTCGTTGTAGCCAAGTCCCAATCCAAGTGTGCTGACACTGATTCCTTCCTTTACCAATGACGCGCCCAACCGTTCCAATTCTCCGGGACTCTTGGGTCCGACATTAGCACGGCCGTCGGACAGCAGGATCACTCGGTTGACCATTTCTTCGTCCAAGAATTTACGGACTTCCGCAGCCCCCTTACTCACTCCGGCAAACAACGCGGTGCTGCCGCCGGCTTTGATCGTTTTGATCTTCGCAATCACATCCTGCCGGTCGGTTGCTTTGGTCGCCGGCACAAGCACCTGCGAAGACGAGTTGTAAAGCACGACCGAAACAATATCGTCCTTCTTCAAACGATTCACCGCTGCAATTGCAGCATCACGAGCCTGGCGAATTTTTTGGCCACTCATTGACCCGCTCGTGTCGATCACGATCGATACGTTCACCGGCGGCCGAGACTTGGACTCGGGAAGCTCGAAACCGGTCAGCGAAATTCGTACATGGTTCGTTTCCTTTTCACCGGCCAACATCGTCGGGTGTGTCGCGCCGACCTGCAATGAGATTTGGTCTGCACGGACTTGCTGGCTATGAGCGCCCAGGCAAGCAAAAAGCACCACCGACACGGTGGTCAAAATTCGATTGGTACGCATGGTCATTCTCCTATTGAACGCGAAAAGTGTCGCCATGCGATTTGCACTAGACGACCATCACTGTATTGAACGATCCAGAACGTTTTCAATGGTCGAAACCTGCTCAGAACATTGTAAAAGGAATGTCAGAGACGAAATCGGCCCCCTCTCCAACGGACAACTGGCCCCCGCAAAAACTGTGACCTAGTGTTGCTTTGGTTCGATACGTTTCAGTTGATTCCACGCAAGAAGTACAGTTCGATGGGTTATTCCGGTTATAGCACTCCAACACCACCACGCTCAATCCGCGTCATCTTGGGCGGCAAGCTCGCATTGGGGTGTTTGCTGATTGGCACCATGCTGCTGACCAATCAGTACCACCGCGCCCTGACGATGGGCGAGACCGCACAGGAGATGGAGTGGGAGCAACTGGCCGAAAACGGCCTCACCAATAACTCTTTTATCTGTTTAACGAACGTCCAACTGCACGACGTGTCACCCAAAGAAACGCTCGAAGAACTTTTTGGCGGACTCGATCCCAACGCGGACCCCGAA
>JABDKS010000160.1 GCA_013002105.1 Pirellulaceae bacterium
GAAACTATCCCTGCTGCAACTTGGCCGCCAACAGAGTGTTGTGTAGCAACATCGCGATCGTCAGGGGGCCGACGCCGCCTGGCACAGGAGTGATCGCTCCGGCGACTTCGAGGGCTGGTTGGAAATCAACGTCACCGACTAATTTGTCGTCGACGCGATTGATGCCAACGTCAATGACGATCGCGCCAGGTTTGATCATATCTGCTTTGATCATGCGCGGCACACCTACCGCGGCGATCAAACAATCCGCCGATCGACAAACTTCGCCCAGATCTGCAGTGCGACTGTGCGCAAGCGTGACCGTTGCGTTGGCGACATCAGATCCGCAACTGCCGTCGCGTTGGGCCAACATCATTGCCATCGGCTTGCCGACAATATCACTGCGACCCACCACGACGACGTTCTTGCCCGCCACGCTATGGCCCGTTCGATGCAACAACTGCACGATGCCATGTGGTGTGCAGGGTAAGAATCGCGGTCTGCCCTGCATTAACAGTCCGACGTTGACCGGCGAAAACGCGTCGACGTCTTTTAGTGGAGCGACCGTATCGAGTACTTCGCGCTCATCGAAGCCATTGCCTCCATTGCCATCCGACGGGAGGGGTAATTGGACCAAGATGCCGTGGACCGAGGGATCGTCATTCAACTGACCGATCAAATCAATCAACTCTTGCTGACCGATTTTGGCAGAGAGTCGGTGGGTGCGTCCTTCGATACCCGCTTTCTCACACGCTCGGTTCTTGTTGCGCACATAAACTTGGCTCGCGGGGTCCTCCCCCACCAGTACGGCGACCAAACAGGGTTGGGTGCCGCCCGCGGTGGCAACGAACTTTTCCACGTTTTCAGCGACCTCGGAGCGGATTTCTGCCGCGATTCGCTTGCCATCCAAAAGTGCTGCCGTCATGCGTTTTCTCGCCTTATTTACTCGATTTCGATCGCCATAGTGACATTTCACGACGACCGTTATAGTGAACGTAACCGCCAAACTCGCGGTCTGAGCTAATGAAGCGGCCAGAAATCGGCGCTTCACGACCCTACGCTGAAACGAAATCACACAGGATTTGTGTCTCGATGTCTACCGATGCGCCCAAGATGAGTCCCCTTGAGAAGATCAAAGAGGACAGCAATTACTTACGAGGAACGATCACCGAAGAGATCGCAGATTCTGTCGACCACTTCGACAAAAGCAACCTGCAATTGTTGAAATTTCACGGAACGTACCAACAAGACGACCGAGACCGTCGTGCCGAGTTGAAAAAGGCCGGCGGCGGCAAAGCCTTTTCGATGATGGTCCGATGTCGGATTCCAGGTGGCCGAATTACTTCGGATCAACTGCTTGCACAGTTGGATCTGTGCGACGAGCTTGGCAATGCGACGATGAAAATTACGACGCGCCAAACGTTGCAATTGCACGGGATTCTGAAGGACGATTTACGTCCGGCGATTCATCGGATCAACGAAATACAGCTTTCGACTCTGGCCGCCTGTGGTGACGTCAATCGCAACATCATGTGCTGCCCCGCCAAACGGACCGATGGCATCCATTGCCAGATGGAACAATTGACCGATGAATTGACCGAAGCGCTGGCACCACAAACCGGTGCCTACCATGAGCTTTGGATTACCGACCCGGAGAGCGGCGAAAAGACGCTCGAAGGTGGCGGCGAAGTCATCGAGCCGTTGTACGGACCGACCTACCTGCCGCGGAAGTTCAAAATGGGCATCGCATTGCCCGAAGACAACTGCATCGATATCTACACGCAGGACATTGGTTTGTTGGCAGTGGTCCGCGACGGAAAGATCACCGGCTACAACGTTTTGGTTGGTGGCGGTATGGGGACGACACCGTCGGCCAAAAAAACGTTCCCAGCGTTGGCCAAAAGAATGGCTTTCTGCACACCCGAGCAAGTGGTCGACGTCTGCAAGGCTGTCTTGAAGGTCCAACGCGACCATGGCAATCGTGAAGACCGAAAGGTTGCGCGAATGAAGTACTTGATTGCCAATTGGGGTATCGAAAAGTTCCGGGCCAAGGTCGAAGAGTATTTCGGATCCGCGTTGCCCGATTGCACCCCAGACGATGTGACCGATGTCGATGATCACATGGGTTGGCAAGAACAGGGCGACGGCAAATGGTCGTACGGTTTGAATATCGAAAATGGCCGACTGTATGACAACGATAACCATCAGCTCAAAGCAGCATTGCGAGCCGTCTGCAACGAATTCAAAACTGAATTGCGGATGACGGCGCATCAAAGCATCATCGTGTGCGACATCGACGAATCAGAGAAGGACAAACTGATTGGCTTGATCCAGCAGAACAACACGCCGCTGACCGAAGAAACCAGCACGGTGCGTCGTTGGGCAATGTCGTGCGTCGCAATGCCAACGTGTGGACTGGCGATCACCGAAAGCGAACGCCGCCTGCCCAGCATCATCGATTCCCTGGAAGGACCGTTGGCAAAACTGGGGCTCTCGGCCGAGCGTTTTACCATTCGGATGACCGGTTGCCCCAACGGGTGTGCACGGCCCTACAACGCCGATCTGGCACTGGTCGGTAAGGCCAAGGGCAAGTACACGTTGTTCGCCGGGGGCGGATGGCTGGGCAATCGTCTGGCCTACGTTTACAAGGACTTGGTCCCCGATGATGTTGTCGTTGACGAAATGGTCGGCATTTTCGCTGCTTACAAAGCAAACCGCGACGAGGGTGAATCGCTAGGTGATTTTTGCACGCGAGTGGGTGCCGATGATTTGGCCGTCATGGCCGATGCCGCACCGAAGCCCTAGTGATCGAAGGCCCGGATAGTGATATTTCGGCGCTTTTCGTTGGTAGGATGCAGCAATCACGACGTTGATCTATTGGTTGACGTTGATCAGCATTCCCTTACCGATGCCGTGAAATGACGCTCGAAAACCTGCGAACGATCGTCGTAGCACTCGCGGTGTATCTGATCGTTTTGGCGTCGGTCTCCAGAGTTGCCGTCGCGGAAGAGCCAGTCGCCGAATTCGGTTCGACGAAAACGGTTCCAACGCTACAGCGTGATCTCGCATTGCCGCCGATCGTCGATGGCCCACCGACAGCAGGAAAGCGCGTTGCCGTTTCCCCGCCTGAGTACGCCGGTAGCGACGTTCATCACATGCTGTATTTGCCCGACGATTGGACGGGCGAAACGGACGCGCTGTTATTGCCTGTGATCGTCGAGTACGCGGGCAACCATTTTCCTACCAGTGGATCGACCGGCGAAGTCGAAGGTGCACAACTGGGATTCGGTATTTCACAAGGTAAGTTCATTTGGGTTTCGCTACCGTTCATCAGCAAAGACCACAAGTCGAACGCGTTGAGATGGTGGGGAGACGAGGAGGCAACCATCGAGTATGCCAAGACAAACGTTCGCAGGATCTGTAAACAGTTTGGCGGCGATCCTAACAAGGTATTGCTTTGTGGATTCTCGCGTGGTGCGATTGCGACGAACTATATCGGCTTGCACGACGACGAAATCGCTAAGCTGTGGTGCGGATTCATCACCCATGATCACTTTGATGGCGTCCGAGAGTGGAAAGGGACGACCTGGGGCACACCACTGGAGCAGTATCGCCGTGAGGCCGCCACGCGATTGTCAAGACTGGCAGGCCGACCCTATTTGGTTTGCCAAGCGGGTAGCACCCAAGTGATCTCCGATTATCTGCGGCCGATCACTTCGCTAGACAACTTCACATTTTTGGATGTCCCCGTCGAAACCATTCTGGGCGAGTTGCCGAATGAGATCGCCGTTCATCCACACACGGATCGTTGGATGGTGGTGGAGAGTCCACAGCGACGCGTTGTGCACAAATGGGTCGCGGACGTATTGGCGACAAAAGTTGTATCGCCGTAGAAATCGTTGCGTGATCGACTGGTTACCGGTTCACGGTCACAATGACGCCGCCCTGTGTCCGTTCGGCGTCGAAATCTTCGTTGTCCGACGCAAAGCGATCGTGCCCGGCAACCACTGAGATCGACGTCATAGCGTCCACTTTCCACCGAAGTTTGCCAAGCAGTCGCCAAGTCAGTTCGTCACGATCCACCGGACCGGTGAAATCGTAGTAGTCTCGCTGGCCGACCCCGAACGTGGGTATCAAGCTCACGTTTTGACTGAGTTGAAACGTTACAT
>JABDKS010000169.1 GCA_013002105.1 Pirellulaceae bacterium
CAACACTTTACCCTCCCGCGCATATGACTTTCCATTGGAAAACACGCTGTCGCGGGAGGGTCGGTGGTGAGCCTAAGCGAGCCAACGGGGAGGGCGAACAGAAGACGTTGATCGCCCTCCCCGTCACACTCGCCAAAGCTCGGTGCCGACCCTCCCACGAAAGAGTCTCTATTTCATGGATGATTTAGCGCGTGGGAGGGTGAATTAAAGAAGCTATTAATCAGCAGACTTGTGGGTAAAGACAAGGTGGGAACCGGCCCTACGACTACTTGTTACGGATCTTTTGACTCGGGGATCTTTGGCAAGGTCCACTACGGGCAATCGTCAATCGTCGTCGGTACGAATCATTAGGCTGCTGCGGCACAGAGGTGGCCGATCCGAATCGTTTCGCTTTCTTTGCGTATTCCGTCGCTGCCGTAGTAGATGACGGTGTTGTGAACAAAGTCACAGATCGCGGTCAGTTTGACGCTCCGAGGACCGTGGACACAGAAATACAACCCGCAAGCTTTTCCGCCCCGAATGACTTCGCGCTGCGTCATGGGGAACTGTTGCGGTACCAAATGGCCGATTTCGCAGAGGCGATTTTCGACGGTTTCTCTTAGCGTTTCCAAATCGATTGCCCGACATGTGAAGCTGATCATGGATATATAGTTCGCAGGGGGAAGGTAAACTGCAATAAGAACAGCCGACCTGGAGTGCGTACCACATGTCGGCACCGTGGATATCGGCCCGCGAGGAGTCGAAAATTAGTGCCTGCGAACGTCTCTGCTTACCGAAAACGGCAAAAACGATCAGTCGTGACGATTATGTCGTTTTGCGATTCCGATCACTTTTGATCAATGTCGCGAGCGGGTTGAGTCTTTTTTCCGACCCCCGCAGTCTCGAACTAATGGGAGAAAAGTCTCGGAGTGTCACGTTGGGTGACTCGGCCAAAAATATCTCGCAAGATGGCTTGTTCGAGTGAAGTGTCACGTCCCAGCGGGATCCACCCCAACGTTTGGGGGCTGTCGTCGAAGTTGTCGTCTTTTCGCAGCAAGGTGCCATCATGTCGTCGAGACGCGGTGGATTCGGTGGCGTATTGCGTCCGATCGGTGTCTTCGAGTTCCTTTTGCACGATGACTTCCATCGTGTAGGCGGCACCGCGTGGCCGAACAATGATCGTTGCCTTGCGGCGAATGGATTGCAGTGTGCTTTGCAATCGTTCGAACCCAGGTGTGCTGTCACGACGCCACGGTTCCAAAATCGACGCGCCGACGCGATAGGAGGTCTCGACGCGTCCGTCCAAGATGATCCCACCGGAGTTCTGTACCGGCTGTTCGCGGGCGATGCGAAAGTAGTCGTCGGTCGCATCGACGACTTGCAACCAAACGAACGTGTCGGACGCCGGCGGCAATTCGACCGGGTTAGGCATAAACGTCTCAGGTTGTTTGCCGGCCAACCGGTAAGAAAGCTGTCCGCAACCAAGCGTGATGGCGATCACCGCACAAACAGCCAACATCCCGATCGCACGTGGGCTGAACGATACGAGCAGGCCAGGGAAAGCGTGTCGACGTCGATTGACGGCATGTCGCGGAGCGGTTGTCTGTTGCCCCAGGCCACGTCGGATCGTCTGGTCGGTCGATGCATTCGTTTTGCGATGACTCGATGCCATGACCGGTCTCACTTGAACGTTGACGCGTTAGGTTGCATTGCGACTTGCGGTACACGCAGCGTTTTGGCTCCGGGGATATCGTCGGGAAAAATCGTCCAGACCGGCACTCGAGCCTGCATTTTTCTGATCATTTCTTCCTGCGCCGAAGCCACCTTTTCGCTTTTCAGCTTCTCTTCGATCTTGTCCTGAACATCCTTTAGCGATGTCACGCCGGCCGGTTCACGTTCCAGTACCCGGATGATGTGCAATCCTGCATCGTCCTCGATGATCTCGCTCATCTCATTGAGCGGCAACGAAAAGATTTTTTCGTCCAGTTGAGCCGACGCCAACGAACCCTGGTTGGTCCAGTCATGCAGGCCGCCTTCGCTCGCAAATGGTTCTTCGCTCTTGGCGCGGGCCACCGCTTGCATGTTGCCGCCGTAGTAGCCTTCGCGTCCCATTTCCTGCAGTTTCTTGTTCGCGGCGTCCTTATCAGGATGATTTTCGAACAACACGCTGAGTTGCTCCCATCGTGCTCTTGCCTTGCGAGCGTAATCGTCCCGGTTGCGATTGTAGTACTGTGCAATTTCGGCGAGCGTGATTTTGGGATCGCGATCGACTTTGCTGCGTAGATACATGTGACCGAGCATGGCGTCGATGAAGTCACGTTCACGCGTCAGTAGCGAACTTCCTTCGGCGCGAAGAATCTTGTCCAGCTCGGCGAGATTTTCAATTTTGTGCTTCTTTTTCAACTGAGGCACTTCACTCTCGTAAAACATCTGCCTGGCCCGCGAACTCATCAAGCCTTTGGCTTCCTGGTACTTCTCGGCCGCCTGGGTTCCCACTTGGTCCAGCAAGAAGGATTCCCGCATCATCTTGTTCTGAATCGCCTGGTTCAAGAGACCGCGAAGCAAGTTGACTCGCGCATATTTCAATTGTTCCTCAGGAATCTCTTGCGTGGTCTGTGCGGTTACCTGTGTGATTCTTGCTTCGACCTTGGGTTGCAAATCACCGAATAGAATTTGCGAACTTCCCACGACTGCGATCACCGTAGCGGGATCGTTAGGCAGCTGCGTGGATAGTGCTTTGTCGATATCGGCGCGCGTCGGCGCTTGAGCCAACGCTGCCATCGGCAGCAATGCAAATAGTAGGAGAACGTTGATTCGACTGGGACGCAGCGGCATTCCTTGGCCTGGTACTACACGAGAAAAACGGACCGACCCTTTGGTGGCTTGTAGACAGAATCAGCGAAGGATCACAAGGTCACTGCGCCCGTTTTGCTGCGAATCGCGGCTCGTCACGGGAATCTCCCACCGGGACATCGATTGGCGTGGCCGCTAGCAAACGTGTCAGTGCGATTTGCCGAGTCGTTTTGTGTCGTTTTTTGCGTATCGTTTCTCGCGGTGTGGGCTCTGGTCAGGGAACGCAAACGAGAGGTGATCTGGATGAGCAAACGCATTTCGCACAGTTTGTTGGACCCGTACGTCGGTCCAACGTTGCAGTCGTTGTATCCCCATTTGCGAATTCCGTCGCGTTTTCCACCCGAAGGAATCGTGGGGATCGGTCATGCGTTTGCGATCATGGGCGCCATTGGTTTCGCCCTGTCGACACAATTTTGGTGGGGCGGTCTGCTGGCGGCACTGGGTGTCGTTGGAAATCACACGGCCGATTGCGTCGACGGAACGCACGCACGACGGACCGGTCAGTGCCGCAACGGCGGTGAACTGCTGGATCATTTCACGGATCCGCTCTCGTTTGTCTACTGGTTGGTTGGCATCGGCATCGCTTGCGGGCGACTGGATCTGGCATTGGTCGCAGTGATCCTGCTGTTTGCCATCGCGGTCTTGACGAATATCAAAGCGAAACTGCTGGGTGAGTTTACGCTCGCGTCGTTTGGGCCAACTGAATTCAAAGCAGGGCTGGTCCTACTGGGATTCGCAGCGACGGTTACGTCGGTCGCTTCATCGGCCACTTGGATTCCATTCTCGGCCGGTGACGTCATGTACGTCAGCTATCTGGTGCTAATCGCAATTGGCCTCGTCCAGTTGCCAGTGAGTCTCTACCGCAGCGTCAAAGAAGTGAACGCATCGGGCGGCGCCCCAGACCAGAGTGAATGGGTGACCACGCGCGAGGTGTCGTAGGCCAGGACCTGTCCTGGCGGATTGGGAAGTGCCAAGACGAATCTTGGCCTACGGTGTGAACAGTGCGGTCGCAGTGAGTGATGGGGTAAACACGGACTACACCGTTTCGTCTTCGTACTCTTCTTCCTCTTCGTAGTCCTCGTACTCTTCATCGCCTTCTTCTTCGTACTCGTCGTCTTCACCTTCGGCGACTTCGTACTCATCTTCTTCCTCGTCCTCGTCCTCGTCCTCGTACTCCGCTTCGCCGTCCTCTTCTTCTTCGTATTCGGCTTCGGCGTTCTCGTCGTATTCCTCGTCGTCGTCCTCGTACTCTTCCTCGTACTCCTCTTCTTCTTCGTCCGGCACGACCTGCTTTTTGGCGGGCGATGGGGCGACGCGGCCGGTGACGACGTTGTCATCGTGATCGTCGCTGGGCTCCAGTCCTTGCAATTGTTCCCATTGGGGCATCGTCATCAGCACTTCACGAGCCTTGGAGCCGTTGTAGTCGCCGACAATCTTGTCTTCGGCCATGAAATCGATCAGTTTTGCGGCACGGCCGTAACCGATTCCCAGACATCGTTGCAGCAACGAACAGGATCCGCGTCCTTCGCGAATCACCACCTCAATGGCGCTGTCGTACAGTTCGTCGCGATTTTTGATTTGCTCCATCGATGTTTCACCCGACTCGCCGTCATCGACTTTCAGGTTCATCAGTTCGCCGACAAAATTCTGTTCGCCCATACTGCAGTGGGCGCACACGGTGTCGATCTCGTCGTCCGAAAGAAACGTTCCCTGTCCGCGGATCAGCGTGCTGGTGCCGGGCCACAAGAACAGCATGTCGCCGTTGCCCAGCAGTTTGTCGGCACCATTTTCGTCCAGAACGACGCGGCTGTCGGTCTTACTTGCCACTTGGAAACTCAATCTTGCCGGCAAGTTACTCTTGATCAAACCGGTGATGACGTTGACCGTTGGTTTTTGCGTCGCCAGGATCAGGTGGATACCGACGGCCCGGCTTTTCTGTGCGATGCGAATGATATGTTGTTCGACATCTTTACCGGCCGTCATCATCAGGTCAGCCATCTCGTCGGCCACGATTACGATGAACGGCAATTTGTCGGGGACATCCTTGGGATCGTCGCCGTCTTCGATCTCCAGTCGCCGCAGGACTTCGTCGCGACCGAGGGCGTTGAAACTATTGATGTGTCGCACACCGACTTTTGCCAGGAGCGTATATCGTTCTTCCATTTTCTCGACGGCCCAGGCCAAGATCGCTTCGGCCTTTTTCATGTCGACGATCACCGGGTGCATCAAGTGGGGCAGTCGACCGTAGCCGCTCAGTTCGACCATCTTGGGGTCGATCATCAACATGCGTACTTCGTCGGGCCGGCAACACATCAGAATCGACGTGATGATCGCATTCAAGCAAACACTCTTACCGGTACCGGTTCGGCCGGCGATCAGCAGGTGAGGCATCTTGGCCAAGTCGACGACCATCGGATTGCCTGAGACGTCTTTGCCCAGGAAGACTGGGATGTTCATTTTGGCCATCCGCGAATCGGATTCTTCCATCACGTCGCGCAGCCGCACCACCTGCCGAGTTTCGTTGGGAACTTCGATTCCGACGGTATTCTTGCCGGGGATGGGGGCAACGATCCGCACACTCGGTACGCGCAGTGCGATCGCCAAGTCGTCGGCCAAGCCGGTGATCTTGTTCAAACGCAGGCCGGCTTCGAGTTCGATTTCGTATTGGGCGATGACCGGGCCGGTTTCGATTTCGACGACGCGGATGTTGAACCCAAAATCGCGGAACGTCGATTCCAGTATGCGTGCCTTGCGACGGACTTCCAGCAGCTGTTCGTCATAGCTGATGTCGTCGCTTGCTTCGAGCAAGTCGATTTGCGGCAATCGGTAATCTTCCAGCCCACTTGGCGGGCTTTCTTTGACGTCGGCGTACAGCTGTTCTCGCTCGTCGACCTTCTTTCGTTTCTTTTTCGGCAGGCGAATTTTGGGTTGCGGTGTTTCTTCGTGTCCGTCGTCACCCCTGACGGTCAGTTTCTGGTCTTTTACCTCGACTTCACGAACACGTGCCTCGTCCTCAACTTCTTCATCTTCCTCTTCATCTTCTTCGTCCTCGTCTTCTTCATCTTCATACTCGTCGACGTCCTCGTCGTACTCTTCTTCTTCCACTTCCTCCATTTCTTCTTCGTCAACCAGTTTCTCTTGATCCGATTC
>JABDKS010000176.1 GCA_013002105.1 Pirellulaceae bacterium
GGTTTGGATGGTGCGTTTTGCACCAATGAATCGCTCGACAGCAATCGCGTCGTCGATCGTCAAGACAGGGTCGCTCTGGGTAACGTCCAAAACGACACCGTCGCGCGCAGCGCGAGCCGCTTCGCGAGTTTCCGCAGCGATCACAGCGACCGGTTGACCCAAATAAGAAATATCGTCTGCAACCAGAAATGGCTCATCTTGAAAAATCGGCCCAAAAAGATTGTGTCCATCCAGATCCTCATGGGTGAACACGGCAACGACGCCAGGCATCTTTTCCGCTTCGGTCGTGTCGATCCGGTTCAGTCGCCCCGCGGCACAGGGCGCGCCGACAAAGTCCACCTGCAACTCTCCTCTCAGAGCTGGCAGGTCGTCGATGTAGGGCGCCGTCCCAGTGACATGCCCGACAGCTGATTCGTGTGGCAACGCGCGTCCGATAGCTTTGGCCATGCCCTTGCCCCTTTACGCTTTGCTTAATTCGTAAAAACTCTTGACCAGCAAGTTCTCTGCTAATTGAAGTCGATATTCGGCTCCGCCGCGAACGTCCGTCCAGGGCGTAATCTGACCACGAGCAATTTCGCCGGCTTGTTGCATCGTCTCCTCGCTTAACGTCCTGCCGACCAAAAACTCTTCGGCCTGCTTGATTCGCATCACGATGCTTCCCACACCACCAATCGCTAAACGTGCGGCAGTGATCGTGTCGCCATCGAGCTTGACCCAGACACCCAGCGTCTCGGTGCTGATGTCCATGTCGCGGCGTTTAGAAATTTTGAACAGCGCAACGCGTTCATCCGCCTTGGGCAGCGGCGTAGCAATCGATGTGATGAATTCGTCATTGGCCATCACGTTGGTACGGTACCCCAAATAAAACTCACTCAGTTTGACCGACCGTGTCCCCAACGGTCCCGTCAGATCCAAAGTGCTGTCCATGACAAGATGAAACGGAATCGAATCACCAATCGGTGATCCACCGGCCAGATTGCCGGCCAAAGTTCCGGCGTTGCGGATTTGGGGACTGCCAAAGCGAGTTAAGATCTCGTGATACTGCGGAATGCGTTTCTGAACAAACTGTTCGATATCGGTCCACGTCGCGCCGCCCCCAATCTGCAAAGTGTTGTCGGCGATTTTGATTGTGTCAAAGTCGATGACATTACAAAGACTAATCACGTCGCCCGTTTCTGTTTTGCCATGATTGTGCAGTACCCCGTAGTCGGTGGCACCCGCTACCAAGACCGCTTTGGGGAACGCGGATCGTGCCGATACCACCTGTTTGATCGTACGGGGAATCAAAACGTTACCGCCCGGACATTCGATTCGAACGTTCTTCTTGCCCAATTTTTTGAAATCAGCCAGCATCTCCTGCTCTGGGTAACGCTCACCGAGCGGCGACACAGCGGCGGGATCAATCGACTTGGCGGCATCGACGATTTGCAAATAGCCGGTGCATCGGCACAAATTTCCAGACAAACCATAACGCAGTGATCCATCATCCAGCGGCGTTTGTTTCTCCAGCATTGCGTGCAGCGTGGTCACAAACCCGGGCGTGCAAAATCCGCACTGGCTGCCGTGGCAGTCGACCATGGCTTGCTGGACAGCCGAAAGCCCATTGTCGGGTTCTACGTGATCATCGGATGCCTGGACTTTGCCGGGAGTTGGGACTTTGTCGGATCCCAGCCCTTCAACCGTGATCACATGTGTCTTGTCCAACTGGAATAGAAACATGATGCACGAATCAATGGGTCGGTAATCCAACTGGTCCCCTGCAACGCGACCGACCAGCACACTGCACGCCCCGCAATCTCCTTCGTTGCATACGACTTTGGTACCCACCAAGTGACATCGCTCGCGCAGCCACTGAGCCATCGTCATCATCGCGTCAGCGCCGCGGATTTCGTGACGATCACCGTTGACGTAAAAGACAATCGAGTCTCGCATCGGCTCGTGTGCGTGAGTGTTGTTCGGCCACCGGACTATAGGATAGCAGGCTTGCAAGCGTCAAATGCGGTGACAATGACACCGCACACCGCGTTTACGAGGAGCAGAGAACGCACGGACCTACGCGACAACGATTTAACGCGAGCGTGTTGCTTCCAAGTTTCACTTTTAATCACATTACGTAAACGGCACGCTGGCGGTCCTACAGGCGTCGCAGCCCATCTTCGGTCATCGGCGTGGGGATATCGAAGTCCACCGCATCGATCCGGGCGAGCGTTTCGTCGTCCAAAATCAGATCCGCCGCGGCCAATGATTCATTGAGTTGATCGATGGTAGTCGCGCCGATAATCGTGGACGCTACGAAATCATGCTGGCGACTCCATGCCACTGCCATCGCCGTTACGGTGGTTCCAATCGATTGGGCGATCTCGGTTAGGCGCCCAGTCGTTTCTAAAGTGCGATCGTTGACGAATCGTTGTGCCATCGCTTTTTGACGATCATTACCCTGCTGTAAGTACGCGGTAAACCGTGCGCCCTCGGGTGCTCCGTCCTGGTATTTTCCCGTCAGCACACCGCCACCGAGCGGCGAGTAGGGCAGCAAACTGATTCCTTCGCGGCGGCATACTTGCGCCAGTTCGCTTTCGCAACGGCGATTGATTAATGAGAAATTATTTTGGACGGTTTCATAACGATCGACGTCGTAGACATCGGCGGCCCAGCAAGCCTTCATCATGCCCCAACTCGTTTCGTTACTCGCTCCGATCACGCGAACTTTTCCTTCGTCACGCAGCTCGGTCAGGGTGCCAAGCACTTCCTCATACGGCATACCGTGATCGGGCCAATGTGTTTGATACAGATCGATGTAATCAGTATCCAATCGTCGCAGGGAGTCTTCGCAAGCGCGGATGATTTGGTGGCGATCCAAAGCTGTGTGTCCGTGCCGCACCGGCGAGGTGAACCAACCGTGTCCTGGGCCGGTGACTTTGGTGGCGACAATTACGCTCTCGCGTGGTTTTGTTTTGAGCCATCGACCGAAAATTTCTTCGGTCGTGCCGTACTTTTCGGCACTCGGCGGGACGGGATAAAGTTCGGCGGCATCGAAGAAATCGATTCCAGATTCCCACGCCCGATCACAGATTTGGTGACTGAGCTTTTCGTCGCACTGCTCACCAAATGTCATCGTCCCCATACAAATGTCGGTGACCACCACCCCACTGCTGCCTAGACGTCGTCGCTCCATGTTTAGCTCGTACTGTTCGGCTCATTCTGCCGGTGAAAAAGTGAAACCTTCGAAC
>JABDKS010000216.1 GCA_013002105.1 Pirellulaceae bacterium
TCATCATTTCGATTCTGGCCATTTTGATCGGCCACGCTCCGCGCGCGATCGCGGCGATTCGATTCAGACAATCCTGGATCGGCGTCGCAGGTCACGGCTTGGCCACGCTCTTGTTTGTCGCATTGCAGTGGACTGCATTTGCGATGCACCTATTGGGCAAAAAGGTCACATGGCGTGGACGCAACTAATGCGTTTTCATTGTGCTTTATGGTTTCGGCGAAGGCTTAACCCAAATTTGCGGCGATCCACGGCACATTGACAGAAACGTTTGGCAATGATCGCTGTCGCATGAGTCAGCTTCGGGCGAGAGCATGGCCGGAGTGATCGTTGGTGCGACTCAGCGGACAACGTACCACCAGATTCCCAGCCAATGACAGGTCGCAGCGATCATCACGAACAAGTGCCAAACGGCGTGGGCATAGCGAAACTTGGAATCGTTCACCAAGAACACCACGCCCAACGAATAGAGCACGCCTCCGACCGCCATTGACCAAACCAGCGATGATGGAACCTGTCCTGCCAGCGGAATCGCGGGCAGCCAGCCCAACAAGAGATAAGAAATCGTTCCAATCGAATTGATGCGGTGACGAAACGCAACTTTCAATAAAAACCCCGTCAATGCGGCGGCCCAAATCGCAATCAAGAGTGGCGTTCGCACACCCTCCTCCGCATAGCGAAATGCGATGGGTGTATAGGTACCGGCGATCATCGTGTAGATCATCGCTTGGTCCCAAGCGCGGAGTTTGTTCAGCGTGGGCTGCCGATGAATCGCGTGTGACAAAGTGGAAAAACAAAACGTCCCGATCGCTGACGAGGCGTAAGCGACGCAGGCGATGCCCAGACCCAAGCTGACTTTTGCGGCAACCACCGCGAGGTAGCCTCCCAGCGCGACCGCACCAGCGGTTGCGATGCCGTGGGTTAGCGCATTGGCCCACTCTTGATCCAGTCTCAGCGGCGGTTCACCATGATGACGCTGCTCCACACTCATTTGTCGAGCCATCCTCGCTCACGCATCCAAGCTTCACATAGCATCGGCCAGTTGTCTTCGGCCATTGAATTTTCGCGAGCACCAAAGCCGTGGCCACCTCCGCCAAACACGTGCAGCGACGCGGCGATGTTCCGCTTTTGTAGTTCGCTGAACAACGTCACACTACTCATGCAGGTGACTCGGTCATCGCGGGCATGAGCGAAAAACATTGGCGGCGTCGAATCGGTCACTTCGATTTCGTCAATCAACTTTGTCGGCTCATTCTCGTGCACCAACCATGCTGGATAAATCAGCACGGCAAAATCCGGTAGATAGTTTGCTTCGTCGCTTTCGTCGACCGCCTCGTAGTACCTTTTCTTGGCCGTCGCTGATCGGGCCGCAGCATTACCTCCCGCCGAAAATCCCAATACGCCGATACGCTTGCCTGGAATACCGTCGACGGCACCATTTCGCAGCAAGCTGATCGTGCGTTGGATGTCTTGCACCGGTGCGAGCCACTTCTCGCCTTCATCGCGGGTCGGTACTCGATACTTCAGAACAACGGACGAAACACCGATCTGTTGCAACCACTCTGCGATCTCCGTCCCTTCCAAATCCCACGCCAAAATCGAATAACCACCGCCGGGACAGATCACGATCGTCGTATCGCTGACGTGATCGCCACCGGCTGGATAGGAATGCAACTCTGGTTTGGCGACGTTTCCCAAACGAATGACCGATTTTCCGGCGACTTGATTGCTCTCCGGCCCGCTTGTGTCACGCTCGGATTGCGTCGGCGGAGTCCAGGCAGGAGGATCCGATGGCCAGACCGGTACGACCGCCACTGAAGTGGTCTGGGCATGCAATACGCTTGTAGACGCCATGACGAGGCAGACCACGAGCATGAAATGATGTAACGGATACATTCGGCGACGTCTCTTATTCACGGATGGAGGATGCTGCGTCGCCCAACGTGGATCACGCGTTTGCATCGCCCTATTCTGTTTTGCTGTGCGTGATCGGACAAGCCGCTAAATTTACGGTGACCAATCACGCATTTTGGGGCAACAAGTATGCAGGATCCAATCACGGGTACGCTGGCGGATCGACTTGAGCGATTAACCCAGGCGGTGGGTGAGACCGAGAGGTCGCTGCATGGCGAATTGCTACTTGATCCCACGCTCATCCAACGCCCGTGGATAGCGATTGCCAGCAGTCGTCTCGGCCACCAAGCGGTGCTGCACCAGGAAGTATGCCAATACGTCAGTCGATGCATGAAGGAGTGTCGCGAACGCGACGCAGTGCTATTGATTGCCGCCGGATCAGCAATTGATCCTTGGGCGACAAGAGCAGCGGCACTGTTTCAAGTACCCGCCATCCGTATCTCCGTGGGACAAGACAACAACGAGAAAGATCTCGCTGAATTGCAAATTCGCAGTTCGATCGATCAACCACTCAACCGTGACGAAGTTTTGATTGCACTCGCCGATTTTGTCGACGCGGTTTACGTGCGACGAAACGGAACCATTGCAAACTGCCTGGGCAAACGAATACACGACCGAGCAGACGCATCCACACGCGTGGCGATCACCAGCTTGCCGAATTGCGCTGGCAAAACGCTGATCCAGAAGGGCGCCGTTGGCTGGTGGACAACAAGTCACAAGCCGGAACGCGACCAAGGCACCCTGCCACAATCCGCCATCACGGACGAAAGCACCGCGTGGATGCATACCGACGACCAGTGGCTGATTCACTGCACCCGCGGTTGCACAGGGCCTTGGCCGGGACAAACCGAGAATCAGTATCGTGATGAATTGCTTTTGGGCGGCCAGATCGCGAGTCGCCGACCGCTTGATACGCTGATTCGGATCCTACGCAGTGGCAGATTGGTTGCCGGTGCAATCGCGTCGGCACGTCAGTGGCCGGTCGTTTGTTTCTCCGCTGCCCCGCTGACGCAGCTGTTGATTTCACGCCGCTATCGGCCCCACTTGAAACGTTGGGACTATGAACCCTTCGGAATCGCCATTTCTCGTTCGGCGGCCCAATCGATCGGAATCCAACAGGTCATCTACGGAAAAGCGGCCGATCGGGCCCAAATCAGCGAAAGTGACCAGTTCCGATTTCACCCTGCCGGAAAAACTTACGATTGGACCGCCGAGCGAGAGTGGCGTTCACCAGTGGACGTTGACCTGTCAAAGCTGGGCGACAGGCACGTACGCGTCTTCGTCGCTAATGCGGCGGATGCCATCGAGATCCAATCACACTGTCCCTGGCGAATCAGCGTCCTGTCGGAGGCTCTGCGAAGCGGCCCCGACGCGGTATAATCAGGTTTCACACGCCGATTGTGTCTCGCCATCCGCTTTTGCCTCGTGACAATGCGCCTACGAGATCACCTGAACAGGAAAATACGTTGAGTACGGATCAGATCGCTAACAACGCGGCGGAACCCATTCACCCGCTCGATCCCTACAAGACCCTTGAGGCGACTGAATTGCAGTCGCGGATCGAAGCGGTGCGCAAAGAACTTGGCGACGAGTTGTTAATTTTGGGACACCATTACCAACAAGATGAGGTGATCGCGCATTCTGATTTGCGTGGTGATAGCTACAAGCTCAGTGAGACGGCCGCCAATAGCGCCGCCTGCAAAACTATCGTGTTCTGCGGCGTGCATTTCATGGCGGAAACGGCCGACATTTTAGCGAACCGTCCTGAAAAGTTAGCCGAGCGTGATGGCCGTCGCATCACCGTGATCCTTCCCGACATGGCAGCCGGTTGCTCGATGGCCGACATGGCTGCGATCGCACAAGTCGAAGCGGCTTGGGAGGACATGGCAGAAGTCATCGATACCGACCAAGTCATTCCCGTGACTTACATCAATAGCGCGGCAAGTCTGAAGGCGTTTTGTGGAAAACACGGCGGCATCGTTTGCACCAGCAGCAATGCACGCGCGGTTTTGGAATGGGCATTCGAGCGTGGTCAGCGCGTATTCTTTTTTCCTGATCAACATCTCGGACGCAACACCGCGTTGACGATGGGAATCACCGAACAACAAATGCCGGTCTGGGACCCCTACCAATTGGAGATGGGCGGAAACACAGAGCGTGCTTTGACGGACAGCAAGGTCATCTTGTGGAAAGGCCACTGCAGTGTCCACCAAATGTTCCGCAAAGAGCACGTCGACGGGTTCCGCAAACAACATCCGGGCATCAAAATTTTGGTCCATCCAGAGTGCCCACGCGAAGTCAACGATTTGGCAGATGTCTCGGGCAGCACCGGCAAGATTATCGAGACGGTCCAGAACAGCCCGGCCGGGACCAAATGGGCCATCGGAACCGAGTTACACTTGGTCAACCGACTCAAGGCGGAGCACCCCGAACAAGAAATTCATTTCCTCAGTCCCGTCGTCTGTATGTGCGCCACGATGTACCGCATCGACTTGCCGCATCTGTGCTGGACACTGGAAAACCTGCGTGACGGGTCTGCTGTCAATGTGATCGAAGTCAGCGAAGAGGACACCAAATGGAGTCTGATCGCGTTGGAGCGAATGTTGGCGGTTAAATAGCGAATCGACACTGGCGGACCAGCTTCCACGCCATCGACGTCGAGTTGCGAATCAGGAGACCATCGCCTCATCACGAGCTTTGACCAGCAGGTCGATCCAGGGTCCAACGTAGTGTCCGTTGTCGTGGAATGTTCTGCCGCTGACCAGGTTACCATCGATCACGCAAGGTTCGTCGACGAATGTTCCGCCGCAGACCTCCAGATCGAACTTACATTTTCCGACCGTCGCCATTCGGCGACCACGAACGCAATCGGCGTAAGCTGGAATTTCGACGCCGTGGCAAACACTGGCAACAGGCTTATTGGCCGCAAAAAAGTGTTTCGTGATCCGAACCAAGTCTTCGTCGTAACGGATGTATTCAGGTGCCCGACCTCCTGAAAACATGATGCCGGCGTAGTCCTCTTCGTTCACATCGCAAAACGGAACATCGCACTGCAATGTGTACCCCTCCCACTCCTTGGTGATGGTCCAACCCGGTTTCACTTCGTGCAACACTAGCTGATAGAGACGCTTTTCCGGTGCGGTCACCACTGGCTGGAATCCGGCTTCTTGCAACCGATAATACGGGTACATGGTATCGAGCAACTCGGTGGCATCGCCAATGACGATCAGTACTTTTTCCATCAAATGGATTCCTTGGGGAGACTATTGCGTTTGATGTTTGGGGTTGGAAATTGACACGCTGTCAGGATAAGCACTTGGCAAGGTACTCGCGTGAACGATTGATTTCCTGAGTCACCGCGTCGACGTCGTCCAGGATCGGGATACCACGTGGAAACGGATGCATAAAGATCTCAGTCCAACCGTGGTATCCAATGTCCGAAAGAGCACCGAGAATAGGTCCGAAATCCAGATCACCTCTGCCCGGCATCTGCAATAACTCGGTCTCTTTGGGTTGAGCAACCATGCAGCCGTTGCCATGCTGCCACGCGTAGAACACTGCGATATGGTGATCGAGATCGCGAATTAAATCCGCCAAACCGATTGGATCTTGAGGCAGATGGTACGGAGCAAAGGCAACCGCCAAATGCGGGCTTGGCGATAACTCCGCGAGCCACTTCATCGAATCAGGTGACTCAATCAAATTGTTAGCATGATTCTCAATCGCGATCGTCACCGATGTTTCTTCGGCGACCTCGATATGTGGTTTCATCTGCTCCACAAAATCGCCGACCGCCGCTTTCAATTCTTGTCCCTTGAGTCCCTTGGGACCTTTGCCACCGGTCACCATCGTCATGCAACCGAGTCGTTGCGCCAATCGCATCTCGTTTTGCAATCCAAACGGACCAAGTTTGTACTGCGTGATGCATCCCAACCGAACGTCGTGCTTTCTTAATAGCTGCTTGAACTTCTCTTCGCCCATCGCGTCGATCTGTTCTCGCTGGTCGCCGTGTTTCTTAGGCCAAATATCGATGGCAGTGGCTTGCGTTTTCGCGACTTCAGGCAGGATTTCTGCGATCGGCGCATAGCCATACATGCACGATCCCAACAAGTAACGGAGTTTGATCGGCGTGGATCGTGCGGCCGCCGCGAATTGGGCGCTGGAGATCATGGCGCCCGCGGCGGCGAGTCCCGCAAACTTGCGACGGTTCATTTCGAAACGATTCATCATTTTTCACCCGTCGGAGGTCCGACTATTCGACCATCTCTTAAGAATTCCACACCCAGGTGCATCAGTTCGTCGGTTCCGGGACGAACGATCGGCTCGGCCGAATACTGCGTCACGTAGGCTCGCCGCATTCTATCAGTCGTGTTGGGCCCGCTGCGATGGAAACAGAGCGAACTGAACACAACAACACTGCCCGCCGGCACGACGGCTGCAATCCCCGGCTGGTCGCCAAAGTAACCGATTTTGTCTCCCGTGACTTCATCGCGAATGTGTTCGACCAAAGACCGTATCCCAATTGTGGAAAAGGGCATCACGTAGGCCGTCCCGTTTTCGATGGTCATGTCGTCAACGGCCGCCCAGACCGTGACATAGGGACGATGCGGAAAGCCGAGATAGCCACCGTCTTGGTGCCAGGCGAACTTGATTCCCTGCTCAGCCGCCTTCGCGACGTATTGATCGTAAAACAAATACGCGGTGTCGCCGATGGTCGCTTTGCAAATCTCCGCCATCAAATCGCTGAACACATATCGCGCCAGACCATCCACCTGATCATATTTCTTCGCGATGTGGTAACGCTTGCCGCGATGACTGATATGAATGTGATCGGTGCCCAATCGATCCATCTCCCTGTGCATCGATTCGATCAGTCGATCACAGCAATCACGCAAAATTTGCAAGTGATCGTCTGGGATAACGCTTTCAAGGATAAAGTATCCTTCGTCGACAAACTGCTGACGCTGTTGCGGACTAACTAATTCATCCTGTGTGGACCTGGACATGGGAGAATCAGACCGTTTCGTATCCGCTGCGTTGATCGCGGCGAAGGTGTTGATTCGCATTGTTATCGCCCAAGAACGTTTCCGCCTCCGGATCCCATTTCAATGCACGCCCCAATCGCATGGCAATATTTCCGAGGTGACAGGTGCTGACACTACGGTGTTGACTTTCGACGTCAGAAACGGGCTTCTTTCGCGTCTCGATGCAGTCAAAGAAATTACCCATGTGATTAACAATCGCATCTAATTTGCCGGCTCGTTCGGGCCGATCCAAATTGTCGTTGCCATAGACTTTCCATTCTTCACGGGGCAGTGGATCGCCTGCAAGATCCTCAATCGGTTTTCCTTGAATGTCACCGCGATTGACAAAAATCCGTCCGCGGTCACCCGTGAACATGATGCCGTTGCGTCCGTTATCCGCCACCGTCATGACGACATCATTGGCATATCGATACGTCACGCCAAAATCGATCGCGACGTTGTAACCATTTTCGACATCCGGATATTTGGCAGTCCCCGAGATTTCGACGGGATAGCTGTCGATCGCCCATTGCGCGATGTCCAGGTGGTGAGCCCCCCAGTCAGTCATTTGGCCACCGGAGTACTCGTACCACCAACGAAACGTGTAGTGTGAACGCTCTTCGATGTAGGGCACGTCAGGCGTTTGCCCTTGCCATAGATCCCAGTTGAAATGGATGGGCACCGGCCTGAGCTGAAAGGGACCGCCGGTTTTGTTTTTGCCAAGCACGACGTCCACCCGCTGCAGTTTTCCGATACGACCGGCACGGACCAGTTCAACGGCAAGCCGGAAACGATGATCGGATCGCTGCCACGACCCGACTTGCACGACACGCCCCGTCTCCTGCACGACATCGCGTAGTTGCTTTCCCTCATCGATCGTCAACGTGAGCGGTTTTTCGCAATAGACATCTTTTCCCGCCCGGCACGCATCGATCACCATCTTAGTGTGCCAATGGTCGGGAGTCCCGATCGTCACCACATCAACATCCTTGCGTTGGATCAAATCTTGATAGTTTTCATAATCGCGAGGCGTGCTGCCGAACGCAGCCTTCGCTGGATCACGAACGTTCTTGTCGACATCGCAGACCGCAACAATGTCGCCGAACATCTGAGCCTTGTGAGCGATCACGCTACCCTGGTATCGCAGTCCAATCGCCCCGACACCCAATCGTTCCACTTTGTGCTTTGGCTTGGAGGATGCCGATTCGGCTGCGCCAGCGTGTCGACGATTACCCAGGCCCAGAGTGCCAAACGCGGCGGCCGAACTCAGGGCAGCCGATGTACCTAGAAATTGCCGGCGATTGCGTCGCGGGGAGCGTTTGGACATGAAGAGCGGCGGGAGATGGGGAAGGGGTGATTCCGACACGAGGTGTTCACACCCTAGTTTAGTGGGCTGTTCAGTTTAGTGCCCAATGCAGTTTAGTGGCCAATGCGGCGATAACCACAGTGCGGAATTGCAGTCAGAACTCACCACAAGAGTACAAAACACTCGCACTGTTGTGGGGTCACGAGCCGCAAACGCCGGTCGCAGAAAGACCGGCAAAGAAAATGAAGGGTGAGTGACGGGGGTCGAACCCGCGACATCCGGAACCACAATCCGGTGCTCTAACCAACTGAGCTACACCCACCGTCATCGTTTGGAATCGACCACTCTGGAGTCCCGATCGATTGGCCAATTTTGTCAGTCGATCCAGGCCGTCCCATTGATCGGCACGACCTGTTTGCCTCCACTGACAGAGAGAAATCTATCGATCCATCTCTGCTTGGTCAACGACCGGTGAGCCCAGTTTCGGCGTCAAATTGGCCCGCTCACGCTCGATCACGCCAACTTTGACGCATCTTCCGCTTTTCCGGTTCACGGGTGAGCGGCAAATGCCCACAAACAATGATTCGCAACTATCCTGACGATGACGAAAAGGCCACGAGGGCGGTGACGGTGGACGTCTCGCCCCCGGCTAAAAATCCAGCCTTTCTACGCGTCCCGCCCCGAATCATTTGCGGACTGACGCTAGCGACGACTGTCTTACCGCAAAGATCACGATGAGCCGCCGAAAGAAATCCATTCCAAGCAAAAAAGCTTCCAGCTCCGATAAAACGCGAAGCTCCGCTAGCGGCCAGACGTCAAAGCCAGCCGGCGACACTTTGCGGGGGGATATGGCAGCGGCAGCTAATTCTCGCGACGCGATTCATCCCGGCCGCACGCTCCGAACCCTGCTCACCATCGGGCTCCTGGTTCACTTCGCCGCGATCCTAACCACTTTGTCCAGCTCCGTTGACGCGTCGCAAATTCAATCGAGTTTGCTATCGCTGCTACACCCCTACTTGCAAGCCACGCATTTTCGAGTGGATGGTGATCCGATTTATCTGAGTCACGGAGAAAGATCCGAGCAGCCACTTCGTTTGCAATTTGCAGGAGTTGCTCAATCACAAGATGCGTCCGCCGACGGCCAAACCATTCGCGAAGCAACCCAGTGGACATCAGTAGGCCCATTGGGTGTATCCGGAATGGCGGCAAACGACCGATACGCACGTTGGATGTCAACGCTCGTCACGCTTGCCGAAAACGATCAGCCCAGCCTGGTCGCCGAGATGCTCCTACCACTTCTACGAAACAACTCGAGTGTGTACGCAGTACGTATCATCCGACTGCCCACCGAATTATCCACCGTGGCCGACGATGCTCTTCCGCCGCCGTTTATCGCCAAGGTCAATCGCCAAGGAGACTCCGTTTCGCTGATCCGGCTGGCCGAAGAAAGAATGAGCACGATGCCCGCTCGATCGACGTCGTCTGACAAAGACGTCACATCGGGAGGAAACAGCGATGAGTAATTCGATTATTGAATCGGCAACCAACGTGCGGAGTCGCTGGGACGAGTTTTGGTTTTCACCCAAGGATTCCAATCAAATCGCTGCCATTCGCGGTTTACTCTGTCTCGTCACGGCATTGTATTTTGCAAGCTCTTTCACCGATGCTGCATTCTGGTTAGATAGTGGACGTCCATTTTCGCGCGAGCAACTCTCGTTATTTTTGAACGCCGCGGATCTGAACAGCGAGGCTCGATGGGTTCTTTCGCCACTGTTCCTGATCGAGTCCATCCTGGGAAGCCACTGGTGGATTCATTATCTGTATTTGCTGCTGGGAATATCGTTGTGCATCGCGGTGAGCCTCGGTCGTGGCGGCCGACTCGCGACCTGGGGACTTTGGATCGTGCTGGTCGGCTGGGCCAATCGACTGATGTTTTTGTCGGGAGTCACCGAAACCCTTCTTAGCCTTGCACTATTCGCCGCAGCGATTGCACCACCGGCTCGCGCGACGCGTTGGTTCGCGACGTCAATGCCGAAGGCCGATCCCCCTGCAAACACCGAAACAGAACACTGGGCCAATGGATTCGCACTGCGGTTAATGGCAGTCCAAATCACCCTTTTCGGGCTCGTCACCGTAGCGGCGATGCTCGCCAGCAGAGTTTGGTGGAACGGTTTGGGTGCTTACGCCTTACTGGCACCTGTCCAAGATCGCACTATCGACTGGACGACTTGGTTGGCAAATTCGACGCTTCACGAACTCACGACACACCTATTGGTTGCTGCGATTCCGCTGGGATTGGCACTCGCATGGTCGCGCGTCGCAACGAAGTTCGGAATCGCGCTAGTAATCACGTGGTGCACTTTCGTGGCACTGTTGGGGTCACATTGGCTGTACGCTGCGACGTTTGCCACCATGTGTCTGTCACTGCGGAACCAACCTTCATGATCGACTATTTCGCAGAGGGGGTGGTCGCGATACTGCGGTAGTATTCGACACTCTTTCGTAAACCTGCATCCATTGAAACGGTCGGTTCAAACTGCAAAACGCGTCTTGCCTGCGTGATGTCCGCTAATGAATCACGCACATCCCCCGCACGTGCGGGCTCGTGGATGGGTTCGATTTCTTTGCCCAAAATTGTTTGCAATGTCTCTAGCAGTTCCAAGAGCGTTGTGCGTTCGCCGCGGGCGATATTGAATGTCCTGCCTGCTACGTCCGGAACGGTAGCGGCAAGCAAATTGGCTAACGCCACATCTTGAACGAATACAAAATCCCTCGATTGCTGGCCGTCGCCGTAGATGATGGGTCGCTCACCCGACAAAATCATCGACACGAACCGAGGTATGACGGCACTGTATTCGCTCTTGGGATCCTGCCTCGGTCCGAAGACATTGAAGTAACGCAGGATGACGGTCTCCAACCCAAACCCGCTACAAAAGGCCTTCAAGTATCCCTCCGCTGCTAACTTAGCCGCCGCGTAAGGAGACAGCGGATTGACCGCATCCGTCTCGCGTTTTGACACGAACGGAGAATCGCCATAGGCAGCACTAGTCGACGCCAACACAAAACGTTTGACGTTGCCTTCCGCACTCGCCTGCAGCAATTCGACAGTGCTGGACGCACACCATGCGTGACACAAAGCGGGCTCGCGCATGCTTCGCGGAACGCTGGCCATCGCTGCCTGATGAAACACGATATCCACATCACGCGTTGCCGCTCGCACGACACCGGCGTCCGAAGCATCTCCTTGGATCAACTCCACCGCTGAATCGTCGTCCAAATGCTCCAGGTTCTTACGAAAACCTGTGCTGAGATTGTCCAGCACACGAACCTTGGCGCCTTGCTGACGCAATGCATCAATCAGGTGCGAACCAATGAAGCCGGCACCGCCGGTGACGAGACACAATTGCCCCTTGAGCGTCGCCGCGTCGGCAGGCAAAGTGATTGGAGCGTTTGTCATATTGGTCACTGCAAAAGCGATTCGGGCCACAGCTTTGGTTCGTACAGAGCTGACCACCGAGTAGGATGTTGGACGAAAATTCTATCTCAAAGGCAAGCCGGAGAAACCCGATCGTTGCGATCATCACACGGTCGCGATCGTCAATCAAAGCGGTCTCGGAGCATCACGGCAGAACGATTTGGCTCGACCACGGCTTGTTCTCCTGATACCAATCCACACTGGCCTTCAAGCCATCATCCAAGCCGGTTTTCGGCGTCCACCCCAGCAGACGTTCTGCCTTGGAAATTTCGGCACTCGTTGAGACCATATCAGCCTTGTGCATTGGCTGCCGTGTGACGGTGGCCTTTTTTCCGAGTAGGTCTTCGAGCTTTGCAATGACGGTATTCAACGAAGTCGGCTCTTCGCCGCCTCCCAGATTAATGATCTCGTAACCGTCGGGGCTGATTGCGGCGATCGTTCCCAAGGCGATATCGTCAACGAAGGTGAAGTCACGCGACTGCTGACCGTCCCCGAAAAGTTCGATCGGTGTTCCTTCGTCAATCCACTTGATAAACCGAAACACACACATATCAGGCCGACCTGCGGGACCGTAAACGGTAAAGTAACGACAGATTGACACGTCCAGGTCGTACAAATGGTGGTACGCGTACGCCATCGCCTCGGCAGACTTTTTCGATGCCGCGTACGGTGAAATCGGCGTATTGACCGGCAGCGTTTCGACGAACGGCATGGCTTGCCCGGCGTACAGCGAGGACGTCGATGCGAGCATGTATTTTTTCACGGAGTGTTTACGAGCACACTCCAGTAGATTCAGATTCCCCATCGCGTTGGTTGTCATGTAGACATGGGGGTTCTCCATGCTGTATCGCACGCCCGCCCGTGCAGCCAAATTGAAGATTGCAGAAAAAGAGTGTTTCTCGAAAAGCCCTTCTAGTGATTCGCGGTCCTCGATATCCAGGGGATAAAATGTGAAGCGCGAATTAGAGAGTTGATCTAATCGATGCTGTTTCAACGAGACATCGTAGTAGTCATTCCGATTGTCAATACCGACCACCTCGTGACCGGCATCCAAAAGTAATGCGGCGACACGCGCTGCGATAAATCCCGCACACCCGGTTACTAGGTACTTCTGTGGAGACGTCAATTGCAAGCTCAGACAAGGGAATGGTGACAGTCGATCTCAGTCGCCAACACGACGAATAAAATTCCAGCTTCCGTTTTACCTCGCAACAAGCCGAGACAACAGAGGTTCAGAAGCGCAGGATCGCGAAGCCGCCGAGATCTAGACGAGCATCATTCAACGATCGACAGTAATTCTTGGACCATCTGGTCGAAACGACGATCCGACGGCATCGCCTCACGTCCTTTTTTTGCTTCCTCCAGTGCCTCAGCATTACGTCCTTCGCTTCGCAAACGTCGCACAAATTTCAGACGCAGGTTGACGTCCATCGGTTTGTAATTGATCGACTCACGGTACTCGGCAAACGCCAGCTTGTAGTCCTTCAACGCATAAGCAATGTCACCGCGCAACGAGAGGCAATCCGATTTCTCTTCAAACGAATCGCATTCATCGCAATCAATGCTCGCCAGTGCGGTCGGCAAATAGGTGGAACACTCCGGATCGTTCGTATTGAGCAGGTAGGAGGCTGCAATTCGGGAACTTTTTGAATTTTGTGGAATAATTGCGGCCACCGACATACCGTCATATTGCTTCGCAAGTTGAATGACCTGGCGTACAACGTTTGGATTTTTCAACACGGCTGAACGCCAAAGTTCGGCAGCGTATTCAGGTTGGTTGCTCGAAGCTGCGTACTTCCCCAGCAAGATCAACGCATCAGGTCGTCCGTGATGGATCACCCGCAGTTGATCAATGACCTTCGTCGTACGCTCTGGATTGGGGTCGACGAAATCCAAATACAACTGACCAGCACGATTATCGAGCCCCAGGGGCAATCGCCTCAGAGACCGAGTGAATAGCTCCAACGGAGTTTGATACAACTCCGTCCCGACTGAGTCATTCTTGCGGCGAGCAAGCGCCTTGGTCTGCTTGTAAAGCTCCGAGGACTCTTCCGCCGTCAACGGGCGTTTCGCAAGGACTTCCTCCAACCGGGCGCGACGGTACTCAATTTCGCCGAGTGTTTCGAGCAACTCTGGTTCGGGATCATCGCCCAAGTTTTCATAGAGGACTTGCGCCCAATTCTTCAGTAACTCTGAATCCGATGCAATGCTGTTCAACTCATACTGCGTCCGTGCGATCAGCGATTCCACTTCTGCGCCGCGTCTCAACTGCAATAGCCCAAGCGACGCAACAATCATCACGATCAACGCAACCAATGCCGGAATCACTCGCAATCGATTTTTGGCGAAAATCGATTTCGAACGCAAATCCGTCGATTGCAGCTTCAACTTTCCTTCGTCTCCTCCGTCATCGTCCGATTGTGGACCCGAGGCTTTTTCAACACCCAATAGTTCTTTGATTGCCGCTTCGCGCGACACAATGGCTGATAAAAAGATCGTTGCCAAGAATAGATTCCCCGGAGCGATCATGCCGAAGTCAAAGAATTCACTGAAACCGATCACCGCCAAAAAATACCAACCGGCCGTACGGAGCCCTTGATCGATCGGATCAGGCGAATCTTTCAGCCGCGATAGTGCCCGTGCACAGAGAACGAAGATCGAAACAGCAAGCAGCACACCGACGAACCCTTGTTCCGTCAGCAACTCCAGCCACAAGTTATCCGCATGGTGTGCCCAGCCAGTCAATTCCGCAGTCTGAAATGGCAAATACGCGTACGAGTAGGTACCGAGCCCCGAGCCGAACGGCATGTGCGCCAGGGCAGCGGCAAGCCCATCGGGCCAATGCTTTAGCCGACCGTCAGCCGCAATCGTCCGCGCGTCCGGATTAAAAAACTCGAACCGCGTGATGCTTTCGAAATTCAACTGCAACGGCAGCAGCAGGATGGCTGCGGCAATCGCTAACGCCACACCGACGACAGGCAGGCTGCCAAAACCGCGGCGTTGCCGGACCCATCCGAACGCCAACAACGATCCAAGTAAAGCTGCGGAGATCCCCCCGCGGGATCCGCAGACGAGCAGGCCAGCGACACAAACCAGCACGGTTACCACGCCAATCATCGAATCGCGATCGCTGGACAACGCTGCCAAATCGTTGAACTCTAGTTGTTCATCGTCGACTTCCTGACCCGTCAAAGCCATCAGTCGCCAAGCAAGCAATCCAAGCCCCGCAGCGACGCCAAAATTTAACAGCAACGCGGCATTATTTCGATTGATAAAGGTTCCAAACGAGGCTCCCGCTGTATCGAGCGCCGCATCAAACATGTCGATTTGCGGGAAAAGTTTGCGAAGCAACCCATAGATGGCATGGAGAGCGACACCCAAAGCGATCGCGTTGAGTAAGAAAACGATTCGCCCGCGTGTGTTGAACACAGTCGACGATGCGAAGGCGAGTGCGACCAGCAACGCCAGAATCGAAGTCGCGTAACGCGAAGCATGAACAGCCAGCGAAATCGGAATCTCGGTCGGCCGTTCGGATTCCTTCAGAATTGGTTCCAGCCAATCAGTGTAGGCGGTGTACGATGCCGGGCTGAGCATTCGCACCGTCGTTGGACTGAACTCAATGGTCTGGAAGTAAGAAAACCCAAGCCACAACATCAACGGTATCAGCAGCACATGCTGCCGCAGTCCTGCTGAAGAATCGCGGCCAAACAAACCCGCACACGACAACAACGTCGCGGCAACAATCGCAATGCCGGCGATCAATTGCGTCCAGCGCAAAATCCCGCCCATGTCAGCAGCAACCACGAACGGCACCAGGACCAGCGTTATAGCGGCCGCCCAAAGTGCACTGAATCGAAGAGAGCGTAATAAAAACACGATGTGCCTATGACGGTTCTGCTGTAAAAAAGTTCCGCTCGAACCGCGTCCTATTCATTTGATAACACTCGGTCAGACCCGAATTATCGTCGCTTGAGTCCTTCCAGCATACCATCCCATACGAAGGCACATCACAGCGCCGCGTCAAAGCTCGACATAGCAT
>JABDKS010000242.1 GCA_013002105.1 Pirellulaceae bacterium
TGGTCCTGAATCCATCGCTGTGTTTGGCAGCGCACAAAGATCCGAAAATGAAATTTTGGCCGATTGGTCGTGGAGCGATTTGGACCGACGGCATTTATCGCTCCGCTGCGTTCCAAACCATTCTCCCGCCCAATTCACTTTCTTGCACCTCTGACCAAGGCGACATGGAAGGCGTGCTTTCGGTGTCCAGCTACCACACCGATGGCGTGCATGTTTGCTTTGCCGACGGCCGTGTGCGTTTCGTCTCCAACACGATCGATGCGGGCGACAATACCGCCCCGAGCGTCGCACTTCCACGTGCAGGTCTCCAAGGTGCCGCGAACCCAGGATCACCGAGCCCCTACGGCGTGTGGGGAGCCATGGGTACGAGGGCCGCCAAGGAACGCTTGGAGATCCCCGAAAGAGATGTGATGGAGCCACAACAGGACATTTCAAAACTAGAAAAGCAAGAAATCATGTCGCAACCGCTGCAAACGTGGGCAGCAGCCGATGGCAACACCACCTGGAAAGGTTGGCAGATTGATCTACAGAGTGAATCGTTTGTGATTCTGCTGACCGAGTCGGAAGACGTTCAGCGAGTATCGCTAGCCGATCTAAAGAGCGCCGATGCCTACCGAGCGGTGCAACACCATCTCCAAGAAATGCTCGATGCTCGAAAGCGACTGCGATCTCAACTGGAATCGGGAGTCGAATTGTTGGAGCAGAAAAAATTCACCGAGTTTGCACGAGACTACGTCGTCGGTGGCAATCTGGATGCCAAATCAATGGGAGCCTTCATCGCCCCCCAGCGTGGACTGATTATTCACGCGTTTGAATCCTCGCTACGGCAACTCGCTGATCCGAACGCTCCGGGAATCAACCTGACTGACAACGCAGAGGGTGACGCGCCGAGCGTGCGGATCGATTTGAATCGGATCAATCGTGCGGTGCCGAATTTGCAACTGAAATACATCGACGGCCGGTGGAAACTTTCGCCCTGACAACGTTGATGTGGCAGTTGGCCGTCATGCAAGAGTCGATTGCGGCCACGTTGCTTAGACATTTTTATTCCACTCAAAGAACCGATTCCATGAACGATCAGCAATCCGGGTTTTTCAACATGTTGGCGGTCGTGTGCTGCGCTGCTCTGGTTGTCGCCACCGTTTTGCCGTCGATTGTCCGGCATCGCACCGTCGCACGTAGCACTGCCTGTGCAAACAACTTGTCTCAATTGGGATTGGGAATTCACAATTATCACAGTGCGTACAAACAATTGCCTCCTGGTTGCGGTGGCACAACGGGTGACGACATTCCCGAGAAGAACAACGCCGGGCGACTGGGACCGCTGGTAGCCATTTCGCCGTTCGTCGAGCAGCAACGGCTCTGGGAACAAATCGCCAATCCGCTGGTCAACGCAACCACCGGTGACAAATTCCCAGCGATGGGTCCAGTGCCGTGGTTTGATGCGGATCGCTATACACCGTGGAGTCAGAGCCCAGAGGTTTACCAGTGCCCAGAGAGCTTTGCTGCGGAACAGCAGCAACCGGATGCAAAAGTCGTTTTCACACTGACGATTCCTGGCGAACACGGCAGCGACGTCACAACCTGCTATGTCACCTGCTACGGGGATGGCACCGAAAACGCCGGCGCCTTGGTGGATCCTGAAGATTTCGAATCGGTGCGACGTGCTCGAGCGAACAACCGGGGCATGTTCCAGGCCGGGTTGCCGTTGAAATTCCGTGACATGCTGGACGGACTTTCCAATACGATCATGCTCTCCGAAACGATTGCGAGTGTTCAAGGCAAACAAGGTATTAGCGGCATCGCAAAAAACGTTGCCAACTTGAGCGAAGAACCGCGAGTTTGCTTGGATGTATTAAAAGATCCTACGACGCAATGGTGGGCGCAAGGTCGAGGTTCGCGTTGGTCAGACGGATTGCTAGCCGTGTCTGGATTCCAGACGGTCCTTCCGCCAAATTCACCTTCGTGTACATCCGAACTCGGCATGTTCGATAGCGTCGTCGCAGCATCAAGTTCGCATGATGGTGGTGTTCATGTTCTCTTTGGCGACGGGGCAGTCAAATTCATCACCAACACGATCGACTGCGGCGATTTATCCGTCCCCGGCGTCGCACTCGGACGCCAAGGCGCCAGCGCTCCGGGCAGTCAAAGTCCGTATGGAATTTGGGGTGCGTTGGGAACGCGTGCCAGCAAGGAGACAATCGATCGCAATGTTGGCGAAGTCGTCGCCCGCGATCGTCGCAACGTCTTCGCTCGAGGTCGCGTCAAGGCACAACCACTTTCGACTTGGACCAGCAAATCCGGCGACGAAAGACTGCAAGCCAGGTTCGTCCGCATCTTGGACCAAAAGACAATCGAATTAGAAGGCAAGACCGGCGTGCTCCATCGGGTGCCGTTGAACACACTGGCAGCCAAAGACATCTATCGAGCCGTGCAAATGGACCTGCTGGCCAAACAGCGCGACGCTGAAAAGGCCGACTCCAAATAGCCCGACGTCTGCGTCACGCAAAAGCCTTTCGTAACATCGCCAGACTTTTGGGGATCGCTGTCTCGTGCTTTTCTTGACCTTCGAATTCAAGCGAAATGTAGCCTCGATAGTTGACGTTTCGCAAAATTTTTGCGACGCGATCGTAGTCGATGTCCAGCGTGTACCACGTGCCGCCACCGTAATACGTCTTCGCTTGCACAAAAACGGCCTCGGGCGCCAGTTGTTGGTACTGTTCGTACTGCTGCTCCAAAAAGTTACCTGTGTCCAACGTCGCTTTCAGCCAAGGCGAATCGATGTGGTGAATGCAGCGAAGGACACCTTCAGCCGTGCGTCCCAATCCCCAGTGGTTTTCTAAACCGAGAACGACACCGCATTTTTCGGCCGCAGGCAAACATTTCTCCAGACCGTCGTAGACCCAGTCAAATCCCTGATCATCGGTGTATCCATCCAAGCGAGGCTCGATACCCTTGTTGGCCATCAGTTCATCAAAATCCTTGGACGTTCCCCAGCGTCCGGTATTCACGCGAATGGTCGGTATCCCCATTGCATAGGCCAACTCGATGCACTTAATCGTATGTTCCACATTCTGCTGCCGCTTTTCGGCGTCCGGTGAGACAAACGACTGATGGGTCGAAAACCCACACAAGTCCATGCCGCGGCGAAACGCGCGTTGCTTGATTCGCTGCAGCGTCGCGTTCGAAGTATCTTGCATTTGGACATGCAACACTTCCACGCCGTCGAATCCAGCGTCGGCCGCCAAATCGACACATTCTTCGATCGTTAACTTGCTGTCATCGCGGTACCGCCAATACGAATAGGTCGACACCGCGATGGGATTCTTGCGGTGCGGACCATCGTCACGGGCGCGTTCTTTTTCGTCGACGTCCTTTGGAGTCTCCGCTCCGGTCGCACGAGATTGTGACATTGCCATTGCGGCTCCGGTTGCCAAAGTCCCGCCAAGGACTTGCCGACGTGAAAAGTTTTGGTTTGCCATGTTGCGATCGTCTTGACGTAAAGGAAGTTTGCGGATCCACGAGCATGCGCGTTGGACTATGGTAGCAAGATCGATACATGGGTTGTACGTCTCGCCCTATCGTCGAATAAAAAAACAACCTCGCCGAATATTCGGCGAGGTTGTTGCAAAAGGCTGGCCCTGCGATGGAGACTTAGTCGAATCCAATGCCGAGCTAGATCAGATCGGCGATGCGATCGATGAAATTGAACTATCGCTGAACACCGCCGGATTGGCCTGCTCCACCGTCGGTGGCTGCATCGGGGTTGGCGGCGGTTCGCTCTGCCGGGCTCAAACTGCCTTGAAGCGTTCCGGAGGCCGTGGCATCGGCATTCGCTTGACCGCGAAACGGATTACCCAGCCCGATTTGCGAAGTGGCCGTTCCGTCGGTCTGAACACCACCATCGAATTTCTGGCGAGCCATCGCTGCTTGCGACTGAGCCTCCGCCGAACCTTGTGCAGCGGCGTCTGCTGCGGTTTGCCCAGCACCGGCGATGACCGCACTAGTCTGCGCGATTCCGCGAGCCTGAATTTCGGCTTGCGCCGATGCAAACGCGTTCAAACGTGCTTCGATCGCGTCAGCTTGCAACAGCAACTCGCTCTGACCCGTCGCGATCGCTTGGTCGCGCATTTCAGAGATCTGTGCACGACGTTGACGTGCAGCAATCTGAACGCGAGTGGCGAAATCCAGATTGGCGTTCACCAAGCCCGAGACGCCCGATTGATCGGGCGACTGGCCTTCCGCAGGTTCAGGAGTCTCTTGTTCGCTCGCACCAGCCTGTGAAGCTTGGTTCGAGGCATCCGCACCGGTATTGGCCTGCTCGGCGGCTTGCTCGCTAGCCTGCTGGTTAGCTTGCTGACGAATCGGATTGAATTGGCCAAAGATGCTTTCGTAGATCGCAACATCGCCTTGGGTAACGCCTGGTGGCAGCAAGCTGCTGGCACCAAAACCGATTCCAATACTCGAATTGGTACCAACGCGCGCCGTATTACCGCCTGCATTTGCACGTGTTCGCGTATTGGCGCTGGCATTGACGTTCAGTTGAGCGTTGCCCACAGCGTTAATTGCCTTCGCTTGGGCTTCCGCCGCCGCTTGGCTTCCCGCACGGACTGCAATTTCCGCTGCACGCCGTGCTTCGGCCGCGATACGAGCCTGTGCTTGTACTTGTACGCGTGATTGAATTTCGCTTTGCAGCCGCTGCTGGACTTGCGCCTGCACGCGTTGCTGCACCTGTGCTTGCACGCGTTGCTGAACTTGCGTCTGAACGCGGTCTTGCGCGGCAGCCGCGGCAGAACCATTACCGCCGGAGATCAAACCGCCGGGTAGTTGAGCGAAAGCAGCATCACTACCAATCGCTGCCATTGCAATGGACATCAATGCAACCCATTGAAACTTCATATCTGTACTTCCTTGTGAGGAGTCGAAACGAATCCTTCCCGACAACGGTGCGTTATAGGAGAACGTCTCGACGAGTGATTCAGTCGGTATGTTTGCCTACGCCGACCTTGATGGACGCCACTCTTTTTCGTGGTAATTCTACAAATTACAAAGGGGCGGGTCTTAAAATCGGTATAACCGATTTCTTCTGTACTTGATTGGCGTGAACGACCGAAAGATAGGATGGGCCCCCACCGTCAAAAATCTTTCTGAAAACCGATGCCATCAAATTCCAGTCTGCGAAATCTCTCGATTATTGCAGTGTTTCTGATCTCTGGTTGTCTAAGCGGGGGGCAGGCTGCTGCGCAAGAAAACGCGTCGACCGGTACCGAAACGGCGGCGACGGATCCGTTCGTAGATCTGCTACGTAAGCGCGTCGAACAAAACCCTGACCATAGTGACTCCTGGCGATTGATCGGGAAACTGGAAACGAAGAATGGGAATTGGTCGGAAGCAAAGCTGGCTCTTATGCGAGCATTGCGACTTGATAGCGAGAACGCGGCAGCCCATTTCGACATGGGCGAGTTGCTGGTCGCGATGGGCGATGCCAATTTGGCAGCGAGGCACTTTGGCCAGTGCGCCGCCCTGGCCCCCAAAAGCACCTACGCCGAAAAACTGTACGAGCGAGGTGACGCTCGGCGGCCTGCTGCCGCCGATGAATCACGCTCGCGCGGTATCGACGCGATGACGCAGTTCGCAGTCGGGAACAATAGTACAAATGCTGGTGCTACTAAAACTGTCGGTTACGAGATCCAATCATTCGACGGCTCGGACGACTTGGATCGCCGCGTCGATCAATTGCGCAGTGATGCCGACACACGACTTAAACGCCTGCGTGTCTTTTTGGAAACTGGCGTTTTGTACAACTCCAATGTGAGTCTGACGCCGATCAGTCGTGAATTGGCAAAAGCGGATGCCGAGAGTCTGCAATTCGTCTTCAATCCAGAATTGGAATGGATCGCAATCCAACGCGGTCCATGGCGGACCGGGCCCTTGGCACGTGGCTACTTTTCCGTCAATGAATCGTCTCAAAGTGAATTTGATCTCGCCAGCTTTCAGGGCGGTGCGTTTCTCGAACGCGACCTCAATATGGGCCAAAGCGAATGGATCGCTCGCGCCGATTACGTCTACGCTTTGGACATGCTCAGCGGTGATCGCTTAGGTGACCGACATAGCATTACCGCATCCGTGATTGCGATCCGGCCCGACCTGGACGTGATCTATACGTACATTACGACGAGCTTTTCGCAGTTTGATGACGATGGCGCGGATCCCGCTATCAATTCACTCGATGGTGACGCGATCACCGGCGGAATCAGTCGATTCTTTCAGACAGGATCGGCGTGGGCTCCGACCTATAGCTTGGGCATCGACTTGTCATCGGCCGATACCGAGGGCTCTGACTTTCGTTTTCGTAGCATCACGGGCCACGGAGATGTAACGTTTCAACTCAGTCAAAACGTGAGCTTGATACCCACGTTCGGGGTCGGCCAGCGAGACTACTACGATTTCACCGGTCCGGTGGATCGTGACGAACTGACTTGGCGACTGCATGGCAAACTTCGGTGGAAAATGGACGCTATGACGTCGATCTCAGTGGTTGCCGGGCACGATCGCTTTGCGTCGGACAACGAAGATTTCGACGCCGAACGGACACAGGGCGGCGTCATTGTGACCGTCAACCGGTAACCAGCCGATCACGCAACGATTTCTACCGCGTAACAACTTTTGTCGCCAATACGTCCGCGACCCATTTGTGCACAACGCGTCGCTGTGGACTCTCCACCGACATCCAACGATCAGTGTGTGGATGAACGGCGATCTCATTTGGCAAGTCGCCCAGAATGGTTTCGACGGGGACATCCAAAAATGTGAAGTTATCTAGCGAAGTGATCGGCCGCAGATAATCGGAGATCACTTGGGTGCTACCCGCTTGGCAAACCAAATAGGGTCGGCCTGCCAGTCTT
>JABDKS010000276.1 GCA_013002105.1 Pirellulaceae bacterium
CGGCATCTCAAGTCCGATCTTGCCTTGAACCTCGCGAATCAACTCGTCGCCCGCGGATTCGCCGAAAATCGGATCGTAGCCCGAGTCAGCATAGGCTGCAGTGTGATGCCGCTGAAGAAGTTCGCGCCAGTTCGTCCTACTACAATTTCTCATTCGTCTGGATCGTTTTCAATCGGATCATGGCGGTCGCCACCAATCGTCCGCACATGACATTTCATCGAGAAATGCGCAGGGGTCGCTTCGGTTCAGACATAGTCACGACGATCTTTTTCGGCTTCATGGCACGGGGAAGTTAGAGTTTTGCCTTCCGAGCCGCACACATTGGGGTGTCCCCTGAACATCCAGGTTCCCACTATTACGATAGCGCATCCATTCTTTGTCGAGCCGTTTCAAGTCTTCGTCGGTACCGGCATCGATCTTTCGTGGTGCGGCGAAAGAGAGACCATGGTCCTACCGCGTTGCAACAGATTGTACCGACCATTCGGCATGACAGCTAATCGAACGCGAGATTAGGCAGGAGTGCTAACCACGAAATACACGAATGACACGAAAGCATCTAGCACCGTCCTTTTTCATGTGGTTCGTGTATTTCGTGTTCTGAATCGGCCGCGCACCTTTTCGAGTGTAGGGGTTCCCTGCAGCCAGCAATGCAGCCGACTTAGCGATCTAAGTTGCAGCGGATGGGTCGATCCGGATGAATGGACGATGGTAGGACGTTTGGTCGGGCTTCGTCACGGCGGAGCGTGACGGCTACTTTGTTCGTAATGTTCGCGGAGCGAACAACGACGATGGGACTGTCGCTGGACTCTCCGAGGCCAGTCTTGATAATTGGACCGTGCATTAACTCGTGCGTATTTGCTCGCGGACAACGATGGCCAGCGGATGGGTCGATCCGGGGGAATGGACGATGGCAGCACGTTCGGTCGGCCCGAGAAACCGACTAGCCGTGACACCGACTACGCATCCATCCATACGCGGCCAGCCACCGCAATGACCGGGGACGAGCGGTTGAGCAACCATTGAGCCAAAGACGATCGAAAACTCGGCGTGCACCCGTTGGTTCACCAGTTTTGGTGCGGCGATCGGAGCAACCATCGCCCTATCGCGCTGCAGGAGCTGGTACCGACCGCGGGATTGGGTAGGAGTGCTAAGCACGAAGTACACGAATGACACGAAAGCATCGAGCACCGTCCTTTTTCGTGTGGTTCGTGTATTTCGTGGTCTGAATCGACCGCGCACCTGCTCGAGTGTAGGGGTTCCCTGCAGCCGACTTCGCAATCGAACTTGCAGCGTGCAATCGGTAGCGTCGTTGCGTTTAATTCAACTACCCGCGCAACGTGACCATGGACCGATCGACGAAAAGATGGTGGGGAAAGGGCCGGAAAGCAGATTGTCCAAGGCTGACGGGCATCGTCGGCCCCCGCACCAGCACCAGCCGACGTTGCGAACAAAGACCCGTCCGATCACCCACGACCCGAAAGCTACAGCGATCAGCCCGAGACACTCGGTGATACGAATCGATCTCCTGCCACCGCCACTGAAAAGCTGTAAACGCAAACACGCGAAGAGTTGCTGCTCGATGCATTGCGTCTGAGCGTTTTATTCAACCGCACTGCTCAATGCGCCAATGGACCGGGGAACGAAAGATGCTGCGCGCCGGCCACGAAAAATGATCCGCAAACGGGTGCCGGCATGCGTTTGGGGTGCGTGTCACCACCGTCTTGTCAGCGATCGGGTCGATGCTGAGACCAGCTGCGCCGCTCCGGAAGCGTCATCCCGGCAACGGCAGTGCAAAGCAAAACGCATGCGTCGGCCAAGCAGCGATCGGGCCACTCGAACCAATGCTTTGACACTCGGCTTCGCGAGGTCAAAGCATTACGCGTTATCCGCCGATTGTGAGTACGTACGGAACGAACCTCATCCCAGAAACGGCGGAGTGAAGTGCTTTGCCATCGCTTCGCGAATCTTGAGCAGTCGTGACATACATTCATCGTGGCCGTATGTTTCTGCGAGCGAAGCCGCAGAGGTTCGGCACAGATTTACAACGGCAGGTGGAACTCTGCGAAATTCTGTATTGGGTTTGTTCAGAAGTGCACTTTCCATATTGCCCACGAGTAGCATTGGCGTTTGATTTGCACCGACTGGGTGTGATGTTCGTTTGCGACGCAACGTAACGCTTGCACCGTGCTGGAGAGCATCCTCAACTTCTGTGAGGTCAAGCGAAATGATGCTCGCGATCAGCTGTTCGTCAAGTTCTTCGGGTGTCCTGGTAGGCATTCGAGAGAAAGTCGCAAGCAATTGGTGTGAGTCGGCCCGCGTCACCGGGGCCCGTGAGTTGACATTCCATTCGTGAAACCGAACCAACGGGCCTCCGTACGCACGCGACGGTTACCCCAATTATACAGCTAGATTGTAAACCAGATGTCGCAGGCACGATCCGCAGCAGATTGAAAGACATCGATGATTGGATCAATTTCAAATTCAGGTTCTTGGTAGGACGATCGGAGCTCAACACATCGATCCGTAAATCGTCGAACCTCAGCACGCGTGAGAGTTCCGTACGTTTTTTCGTCCGGGCAATCCGCACCGAACCATGCTCTCCCATTCTTTAGCGCATCTTCGAGTTCGGGAAATGGCTGAAAAAAGCTGGGTGCGAAGTTGCCGAGAAAATCAAAATACCGAAAGTCGTTGCTTGTTAGCGCATTGTCGACGACGCAGGGGCGAACGAGAAGCTCGACGGCGATGTGATGACGCTCGTCTTCGCGTTGGTCGGATCGGAGCGGGAACCCGTGATTGATTACGGATTCGGCTAGTTGTTGAGCGCGTCGCACTTCGTCTTCCGCGTCTGGACTACGCGTGATCTTCTCTGACACGAGTTGCTCTATTGAACGAAGCATGCTCGGCTCGCCTGTACCGGCGAGCTCAGCTAGAAACTGGTGGTCGTAAGGCCAAAAAACAATTCGGAACGACATTGATTGAGCAGGAGTCGTCGATGTCAGTGGGGTAACGGTGGGCGAAACCGGGTCGCCGCCATCCGGTCTCTAGCTACGAATAAACACGATCGGCGACTCCGTGTTCATGGCATGGTTCAAGTAAGCCGCTTTGCGGCGGATTTTTGTGTTGCGGACATTGTAGTGTTCGCAGTCGCTCGGTGGTCAAATTTACGTTGGCGCCTCGCTCGTTAAACTCAATCGTATAGCGGGTTCTGTCCCCACGGCATGGACACCCAAGTCTGGATAGGGAGATTCTAGCAGGCTCACTGTGACACCTCACCATTGAGTGTACAGTACGGCGGCTCGGATCCAACCAACGCTTTGAACCGCTGGCCGTGGGACTGGGTTCAATACCAGATGAAAATCGAAAAGTGATGAGAGCTGCAAGTCCAACCTATCATTGGCAATCCAAAATCAAAAAACAGGGTTTGCCAACTCGCTTTCATTCTGCGCCAGCGAATTCGACGTTTGCCATCGGCCACGAAAAACACGGCGGAATTGGCTGCCTTAAAGCCACCGCATCAGCTCCAATTCAAATACTCTCGATGCACGTCGCGCGCCAAACCGCCATTGGCTAAGATCAGGACGCGTCAGAACATCACTGGGCTTTTTGAACAAATTCCTTGACCTTCGGCTCGTACCTCGCGAAGTCAAAGCCTTACTGGTTACGAGGTGCGTGCCATCCGGCTGGCAGCGAATTGTTGGCTGCGAAGAAGTAGTTGCCCCTGGTTCAATTAGTTTAACGGCTCGCACCAGTCGCGGCAAAATGAGCAGCGCGTCGACCGAGCCAAATCAGTCCTGACCTCCGTGATCTCCGCGCCTCTGCGTTTGATTCAACAGCGCACCGGCAGCTTGCCGACCGCGCATCCAATCCGCATCGATCAAACGCACCAAGACACCAAGGGCAAATGATGTCAGCCCTCGTGACGTCCCCGATCAGCGGGGACCGGGAGTTGAGCGTCCATTCGTGAAAACTGACCACCGGTCCCCGTTGCATCGATGGTTAGGCCCCTTGAAAACACTTACGACATTCATGGCGGCAACTTGTATCGGAGGAGTCTCCCGATGAACGCCAGCACTCGCATCACTGCGTGAGGCGGCCTAGCCGACTTGATCTCGTTCTCATGCTCCACAAAGAGTAGGGAGATACGGATCAGCGAGCCGAAGTTCCTCGGCGGGAGCGTCAACTGCCCCGCAGCGACTAAAGAATGCATTCGTCGGAACAAACGCTCAAAAGCCAGAGCCGGCTTATGCACGTTGCGGAGCCGAACCTCGACCGGAGATGGATTCTTGAGAGTGTGTGCGGTTCCGGCTGGAACTACTGCCGAGTCACCGGCGCCTAGCTGTCGCCATTGACCATCGAGACACACATCCAGATTGCCTTCTAGTACGTGATAGCTCTCTTCCGCGTGTGGATGAATGTGCAACGGTGGGCCAGCAAAACCCGGCGCAATAACGTTGATGGCCTCGAACAACTCACCACCCGTGTCTGCGGTGGACTTCGTGATCTCCCACCACATCCCAGTGGCAGCGAAGTCAAGAATTCGGTCTGGATCTTTTGCGGTCATATTGCGGATGCGATTGTTGGATACCGCGCGGAATAGTGGCCTAACGACCCGGATCAGCGGGGACCGGGAGTTGAGCATCCACTCGAGAAAACGGACCACCGGTCCTTCGTTGCATCCGATGGTTACGCGGGTCTTTCCTTCCCACGCATGAAGATCAGTCTATCGCATCGCAAGTCAGGTATCCAACCAACGCCTAGAATGTATCGCGATTGGGTGGACATGAAGCGGATCAATCAGCGACTCGTTCTGCCTTGGTCGTGTTGTGATCAAGACTCATTTTCGCGACCGTCCAAAAGCAGAGATAAAGCCCTCCAGTCGCAAAAGCCAATTCGAGGATCTCATTTAGGTTTCTTCCAAATAACTCGAATCCCACGAACTCGCCCGTAATTCCGATGCCAGCCATCAGCGCCCCGATCTTCAAGTACCAATTATATTTCTTCGGCATGATGCGATCTCCTGATAAGTTGCCGCCGGATAGGTGTTGCCAAAGATGGGTTCGGTAGCTGAGCCCCACACTTTGCTTTCGCGATGCGTATCGATGGTCAATTACGTCGAGCATCCGCGACAGACCAACCGCGGTCACTTACCTGGCGTAGAATTGCTGGTGCTGATGGTCTCGCGTAACGGTTGCCGTCAGCGAACCCGGCCATTGTGGTTTCCATTTCTTGACCGCACCACACCGGGCTCCGCTTGCCGCCAGGCGGATTGGCGCTTGACAACGCAAGCGTAAAGCGACGTCATGGTTCGTCAGTTTGGGAGCGGCGCAAGAGCGAACATCGCCATGTCGCCATGCGCAAGATTGTATCAACCCGCCTAGCGTCAAAGCCAATTTGGTAAGAGTTGGGAAACAGGTTGAACCACGAAGTACACGAATGAGACGAAAGCATCGAGCACCGTCCTTTTTCGTGTGGTTCGTGTATTTCGTGGTCTGAATCGACCGCGCACCTTTTCGAGTATCAGGGGTTCCCCGCAGCCAGCAAAGCAGCCGAC